>JBCCCR010000013.1 GCA_039033415.1 Pseudomonadota bacterium
CTGGCACGCCGGCTTCGTGTTGCTTGAGAATGGCCAGAATCTGGCGGTCGGAAAATCGAGACTTCTTCATGCTTCGCTCCTTCTGCGATCATCATAAAAGTCTCTACTCAAAACCTCGACTAAAATCTGGGGGGATTGCAAGAGGACCTGGCCGACGGCCGGCGCGATTGCAAGCGTTGACAGGGTGACGACCAACACGACGAGTCTGTTCATGGTGAGCATTTGTCCACGTTTAAAGGGGTTTCTACGTCAATCAGAACCGGAAATCCGCGTAAAACTCTACGCCCGAAACGGGCTCCACGCTCATCGCGTTCAGATCCGGTACGTCTTTGATGCCCGGAACACCGTTTAAAGCAGGTCGATCAACCGAATTCTTGTTCGTTGATATTAACGGCGCAAAAAGACGGCAAATCGGATCAGACTCGCCCGAAGAATCTGTAAGCCTCCACCAAAACGACGCCTTCAAGCCTCATTCGCTCAGGGTAAGGCACAGCAGTGGCGGGACAACGAGTGTGCGAATTGCTGTGCCCAACGATCGGCTCAGCTATGATCTAGCGCTAAAACCTGGGCTTCTACATAAAACCTCTTGTTGCCAGATGAGGGTAGGGGTTCTATCTACAACGCGCGGGCCGGATACACGACAATCCAGTCATTGATCGTTGGAGATCCAATCTAGCAGCCAAGCCCTTGCACTTCGCCAGCGGCGTTTGACTGTGGGCGTTGAAGTCCCCATGGCAACCGCAGTTTCCTCGATAGTCAGCCCGCCGAAAACGCGAAGCTCAACGACCTGCGCCAGATCTCCGTGTTCTGACGCCAGCTCAGTGAGCGCTTGGTCGAGTATCAATACCTCAGCGCTATCCATCACTTCAGCCAGCGACCCGGTAAACGTGACGCGTCGGCCCCAGCTACGTTTTGCTGCTCCGCGATGCCTCGCCTGGTCAACCAAAATTTGCCGCATTACCTGGCCAGCCAAAGCCAAGAAATGGCTGCGGCCACGCCAATCGACGCGATTTAGGTCCACAAGTTTCAGGTAAGCCTCGTTGACGAGCGCGGTGGGCTGCAGCGATAGACCGGCGGGTTCGGCCGCCAGCGCACGTGCGGCAATGGCCTTAAGCGCCGGATACACACGTGCCAGCAGAGCCTCATGCGCTTGTCGATCGCCGAGATTCCACCGTTCAAGAAGCTGATTGACTGTTGAGCCGGAGTCCTCAACCAAGTGCTATTCCTGAAGTAATCGAATTAAATGATGTTTCAGTTCGAGGCAGCGTTCCCGTTTGCCCGCACAGCAAAGCAATTCTCTGGGCCGCCGCTAAAGCTACCGTGCCAGAGCTAAAGGCTCGCCAGCGCTTCAAGTTTCCGCCGCCATGGGTTTTCTGGCTCCGCTGTCCGTCGCAGGCCCCTCAGGCCCTCCTCAATGTGTCGTTGTGCTGCCCCGTTGCCGCCGTTGGTTTCACGCAGCGCAATGCCGAGCGCCACGCGCGCCGAATGAGTTCGCCAGTCATCGGGCAGTTCCGCCGTATATTTGTTCAGGGCGGACCTCAACCACTTGACGGCCACGTCGGCCCGGCCAGCCAAAAGGTGGTTGAAGCCGAGACTGCCTTCCGCGTTCGCCACGTTGATGCTGTCTTCCGCTTCGTACTCAGCCAACCGGCCTAGCAGAGCAGTCAGACTCTCGTGCGCAACCTCATGTCGGCCCAATAGACTCTCCACGACGGAAAGGTTGTAGGTGATTACGTCCCGTTGAAGTCGGCCTGGATCACCGGTATCGACAAAAGCCAACGTGTCCCGAAGTATCATTTCGGCCTCCTCGAGATTGCCAACACCCATCTCTAAGACGGCAATCATGTTGTAGAGTTGGAGCCGGCTGAAAAACTCTTCAACCTCCACAATGTGACGGCGAAGCGTTGCAATCGCTCCTTCATAGTCGCCCAGCTCCGCCTTAGCGGACGCTATGGCGCCAACAACGTTGAAATGAACTTGGCTGTGACCCTCCAGGAACCAGCCACTCTCTACGACCGGAGTCCCCACCGCCACCACTTCCGAAAACTTGCCTGTCAGGTAGTAGTTCCAGGTCAAAAGCCAGTCGATGTCATAGCTCAAGGCCTCGACTTCAGGCGTATCGGGAGTCAGGAGTCCCTTGGCGATCTCCAATTGCTGGACGGCGCTTCCAGGTTTTCCAAGCCCATCATAGATTCGACCAATCGCCACTCGGGTTGCCATCTCAGTAAAGGGATCTGCGATTTTTTCCTCAACCTGTCCGGCCACGCGATCGATGGCTTCCAGCACCGTCGTTGCCTCGCCGGTACCCGATTTAACTTGCCCAAGCGTGTCGCTGATGAATCTGAAAGCGGCCTGGGAACGCTGGTAAGCAATCCGCGCCTGCTCTTTTTCCCGCTTGGCCAGGTTTCCCTGTGAGACGCTGACGCCCAACGAACCAAGCAGACCAACAAAAAGCAAAGAGACGAGCGCAGACGCAATGCGATGCCTCCAAATAAATTTGCCCGCAACGTAGCGAAACCCATCTGGTCTAGCTTCAACTGGCATTCCCGAGAGGAGACGCTGTAGATCATCTCCGAGCGCCTGGGCTGATGCGTAACGTCGGGCCGGCTCCTGATGCAGCGCCTTCATAACAATCCGATCGATATCACCGCGCAACATCCCAGGTGTCCAGTTACTGACACGATCTTTTTCCAGGGCGCTGCTGGGGAATTCAGCGGAATCTTCGAGGACCACCTGGGCCGCTGCTGCGGGCGTGAGCCCGTCAACACCGTGGGGCAACCGGCCGGTCACAAGTCGATAAAGCAGGCAACCTAGCGAGTACACATCCGTAGCCGTGGTCAACGGTTTGCCCAGCAGCTGCTCAGGGCTGGCGTACCCCGGCGTCATTGCATGCATGCCGGTCCTTGTTTGAACCATCGCCTCGTCCAGAGAAAGGTTTTTGGCGATGCCAAAGTCCAGGAGCTTGACCACCCCCTTATGTGTCACAAACACGTTGCTCGGCTTAATGTCCCGGTGCACGATCAGCGACCGATGTGCAGCCTCCACCGCCGCGCAGACAGTCTGCATCAATGACAATAGCTCCTTGAGACTCAGCTGGTTTTTTCGGACAAACTCATCAATCGGTAGTCCGTCCACGTGCTCCAAAACAACATAGGGAATTCCATCTGGCGTCTCTCCGCCGTCGATCAGCATCGCGATGTTAGGATGATCCAACGCAGCCAGAATTCGGCGCTCGGACTCAAACCGGGCCACCAGATCCGTTTCCTGGAGGTGCGGACTAAGCAGTTTGATCGCAACCAACTGGCGAAAAGGCGCGCCTTTTCGTTCGCCGAGAAATACCCGACCCATACCACCCTGCCCTAACTCACGCAGCACCTTGAAGGCACCAACAGACTCAGGCGGAGCAAACAATGATGTCTTCGGCCCGCTCCGGCCTAGCAGGTGATCGCTTATATCATCTGCGCTGAGGAGTTGGCGAACCCGCTCCTCTAGCGCCCAATCTTCCTCACAGGCGCTACTGACCGCTGCGTCCCGCTTCGCGTCAGGCAGATTGACTACCTGCTCAAAAATGGTGATTGCTTCCCTTTTTTTGCTGTCCAGAGCTGTACACCGACCTTCCGGGTGGGTTAAGTAAAACGTATTGACGAGAGTTTAGCAGCTAGCACCTGAGACATGGTGTTGAAAGTTGCAGCGGCTCCGCAGGCCAGAGCTAGATTCGTAGCAACGGCGAAACGAACACTTCCAACCAGCACCGGGGGGCGCCTCACTAAGACTCTTGGGCTGAGATAGAACACCCGTTCGCGCTGAATCAAACAGCAATGGACGCCGCCTATGGCGGCTGCCTCTCTTAGCTGCGCAGCCAGACTTTACTCGACGGCGATCCAGCGAATGGTTGTGCTCGACCAGATATCTAAGTCGAAATACGACCTCGTCACCTGCCTCTCCAGCCTTTCCGTTTGCCGACGTTTGCAGAGTTCGGCCAATACCACGTTAACCAGGTACGCGGCCCCGTCCGAAAAGGAACGCAGCCTCGCCTAAGGGTGACTAGCCTAACCGATTCCCGGACTCTGGTTGGTTTGGCCTCGACTTCACGGCGCAGGGAACGCCGCTCCAATTCGCTTTGACCGTAGTTATTTCTCAGGTGCTATTTACATCTTGACTAGGACTGCCTCAGTCGCTTTTAGCCTGAGTCATAGATTCCCACCGATCGTCAAGGGCGCGCAAGCATCAAGTTGCACCGCCACCGTTGTGATTGAGAAAACTCTACTCTCGCGTGTGACCATCAGGGAATCACCGAACCTGGAACCTGTTCAATTGCATCGACAAGGTATGGGCCGCCATTCGCTTGGCCCGTTTTTCCGCGGATGAGTCATGGTAAGTCTTGACAGATTCTCGGACCTTGCGCATGAAGCATGACTACCGTTCGACAATCCCTCCGGTTCACCCGCCCGCCGACATTCACCAACAACGTTAGTTCCGGACGGCTTCGGATTCTAATAAGGCTCTTTACTCAAATCCGTCGGCAAAAACCCTCGCTGATAGCAGCTCCGTTAGCGCCTGAGCCTGGGGCGGGCGCTGCTGCCGGTGACCCACCCGGTCTGTCGCCACCGAGTAGAGGCCGATCAGGGTGCCGTCAAACTGCGGCAACGCGGCCTCGGTCCGCGTTGTGCTCAGCAACCACGGTACAAAAGGCTCGCCGTCGATGGATACATAGACATCGTAGTGGGCGACTCCTGAGCCGGCGCCGTCCGAGCCGGCCCAAGAGATCTGCATGCCGACCAGGCTCCGGGCCGGTAGCGGCGCCACGGTGCTGGTCGGTGGATCTACGTCTAGCCGGTGCTGCGTCTCGTTGGTAATGATCGGCGGATTGTCGTCGAACACGATGTTTGCGCTGTTTACAATCTCAACTCCCGTCGCAAGACCGGCGAGCGAAAGTACCTGATAGCTGACAAACCCCTCACCCCGCCGCAGCACATCGTTCACCGGCAAAAAACCTGCCAGATCGTCTTCGGTAGGCTGTCCGGTGGCGGGATCGATGCTGCTGAATGACCAGGTGACAGTCCGAGACTGAAAATCCAGCTCCACTGCGACGCGCGCATCAACTTCGTTGTCCTGGGCTCTCAAGGAAATCGTCGTCTCATAGGCATACAGTCCGGGCGGAACCGGCACCACCTCACTGCCCACCGCAATCTCGGTAAGCTCAAATGTGGCCAGGTCCAGATCCTCATCCAACACGTCGGTAATAGTCACAAACTGCGCGGGAAGCGTAGCGAGGTTTGGGTCGTTCTCGAAAAAAATAGTGTACGGCAGTACAACATCGCCGTGGACAAATCCGTCGGCACCCAAAATACCCACCTTTTCGTTGGGGTCGTACGAAGCTCGCACATCCACACCACGCTCCGTGTCAGGCTCTTCGCTATCGGTTTGCTGCTTTTCCCCAACCTGCGAGGATGCCCCGGCCTTCGCCTCGTTGACCTCGATGGGAATACTGTCTCTACCACGGGAGTCAATCATGCCCAGTTGCAAATGCTGACGCTGCTTCAAACGGGATGCGCGTGCAAAATCTGAATCACCCGAAAGCGTAGTAAATTTTGATGAGGGAACACGTTCCAGGGGGGGCGCAGTGGTTGACCCGGGATCACCGGGGTTTTCTTTTCGATAGTAGTCGAGGTAGTAGCGCAGTTCCTGTCGGCCCGATTGAAATTCGCCTTCGCTGAAGGGAATGTCGGCGGCCCTCTCGAGCCATTTTTTTGTTAAAGCGCCTCGGGCGGCCATTATTAAGTCGGGCTCGCTGCCCATAGCCTGTAGTTCGCTCAAAAAGATCTGGGAAGTTGAATTTGCGTCTACCGCGGATTCAAAGTAGTCAGTGCTCGTAATGTTAACCACGTTAGACGCGGTGATCTGCTCGGTATAGCTCGCCGAGCGGCACGTATCTGCCAGGAACACAACCGTTGCGTCGGTGCCTCCAAATCGTCGATTGAGTTCGTCCCCATGAACTTTCTCCCCGCTACTGAGCACGATAGCGCCTTTGGGGTCGTCGCGATCGCAGATGCCGTGAGACGCAAGATGAACAAATACCGTATCGTTTCCGTCCGCTTCAGCAATGGCCGCGTCGATCGCATCGAAAAACCGTTTGCGGGAAACCTGGGTACCATCGGTGTCACCGACGAGCTGCGTCGTCCAGCCTTCGGGTTTGTTCAGGCCCGTATCGAAGTAGTTGAACAGGTCCGCTGCGTCCTTCTGCGCGCCTGGCAAACTCCCAAAACCGCCGCTTCCCGAATAGTCCCCGGAACCGACAAAAACGCCATGTAGATCCTGGGGATTGCCGGAATTGCCAGCAGGCTGGTGAAGCTGCGGACCCTTTTTGGTCTCTTCCTCGGTTTCTGATTTGCCTACAGGGCCTGAGTCCTCTCCAAGCACTCCTCGAAACTCTGGCCCCCCGGGCGCCAGCGGCGGCGGCTGAAACAGCACCTGTCCCTCAGCAAAAACAAGATTGTCATAACCTTCACCGTCGAGCGTTATGTATTCAGCCGCAACAAGGTCAAACAGCTCGGCAAAGGTCTCGCCCACGCGAGCCCGCTCGCCCGCAATGCGCGCTGCCCAAAGGCCAGCGTCCACACCCGCCGGCAGCGTTTCCTGCTCGATTACATCCCAGTCGAATGAAGAACCGCCGAAGACAGGGCTACTCGGACTGTCGGCCCAGGCAGACAGGGTAACGCCCATTGTTTCCAGCGGCGCATTGAAATACAGAGGCATTTCGCCGCGAGACCCTGGCGGCATCACGGCAGACCCGGCCAGCACCGGAGGCGGCACCAGGTCCCAGTCGCGGCGGGTATCCGTCGATTCGCGCCGCAGCTGCAGGCTGCCCGCGCTTGTCCCTACCGCAACGTAGGGTAACCGGGCGTCCACGTTGCTGAGGTTTTGGTAGCTCAGAGTAAGCCGGGCCTGTCGGCCGGATCGCATCACCGATGGCGCCAGTAATGACACGGCAATATCCGGCGACCGCGCGGCCTCCATTGTCACCGCGTCAGGCAGTGACGCCGCTTCGGTGCTGTTTTCAACAACCACGAGATCGTAGGCACCCAAGGGCGTACCATTCAGTTCAAAGGTCGCGTAGACATCTCCGGAATTCGTGCGACGCAGGGCCTGCGCGCTGATTTGCGTGCCACCGCGCCGGAGACGAAAAGCCAAGGCCTCGCTGAGTTGATCTCCTCTGATCAGCAGCGTGGCGCTGCCCACGTTGCCGACGACCTCAGGGAATACGGTATCGATGCGAATGGGTGCAAGCGCTGCGCTGATGGTGAAGTCGCCGGGCTCAGCAGCCAGCACAGCCGGAAAGGCGTAAACGTAATAGATGTCCGGATCGGTCCGTTGGGAGGACGCTACGGAAACGTCGGCGGCGCCCAGGGGTTCATGACGATGATCAAAGTCGAAGCGGCCGGGCATACGATCCGCTCCGAGGTACAGCTCCGTGACGCCGTCGTTTTCCAACTCCAGCGTTATCTGCACATCGCGCCCCACCGGGGAGCTGACGCGAAACCATCGCGGAGAGGACCGCGCAGGAAATTGGTCCGATTGGGGCGCTGCACCCACAAGAAGTTCGGGCACGTCCAGTGTAAAAACCTCTGCCGCTTCGAACTCGTTGTTGGCACGACCTTCGGTTTCAAACACATCGGCTCGGCGGTTTGAAAATACGGCCCAGCGATAGTCACCAAGCTCCGCCCCGGGTACCGTGAGGTCTGCGCTCAACTGAGTGGATTGGCCGGGTGCCAGCATCAGGTCACTAGGCACGCTCACTTCGGCCACGGGCATTGGCTCGCCGGAACTGATCCACTCGATCGGGTCGGTTCCATCAATAGGAATCATCCGTTGGACGCTAAGCGCCTCAAACCAAGGTCCGCGAGCGACGTCAGATCCCTGGTTGGTTACGGTCCACTGCACCTGCACTTCGCTCCCCGCCAGGGCCACTGGTGGCGCGGTGATACCTGAGGGAACAAGATCGACCAGGGGTACATCACCGGCAAACAGGAACAGGTTGGCGTCGTCATAAGCGCTGGAAAACACGGGCTCTGCGCCAAGAACCTCGTCAAATCGAGAGCCGTTGAGCATGCTGGCGCCAACCACCTGATAGCTGTCGTCAAGCACCGGCGTAAAGCCATCCTCCAGGGATACAAATAGAGATCCATCGAGCTGTGCGTCGCCGGTCACGACCAGCCTTCCAAACTGGCCTGTTTGCGGCCGTCCACCAACGGTAACGGCAATGGAGCCGCCTTCCGAGGCGTATGCGCCCGCTACGCCAAACTGGCTGCCCGCACCGAGCACGATAGCCCCGCTGTTGGCGAAGTCGGAGGCGGTCGTAAACGAGGCGCCATCGCGGAGCAGGAGGAGTCCGCTGCTGGAACGAAGGTTGGAAATCCCCGTGAGCATAGCGCTGCTGCCCGCCAGGGTAATAGTCGCTTCGCTGCCGGTAATGTTGACGTCCGCCGGGAGGTTTAAGGTAGCTTCCGTGGCGGACCAGGCGCCGTCCGAAAGCACCTCGGCGTCCAGCGGGCCAATCGATTCCATGAGCGTGAGGCTGCCGCTCCTGACGTCCAACAGACCACGGTTTGTGAAGACAAAGTTCGCTAGATCTTGAGGGTCATGTAAGAGCGTTTCGCCGCCCCCCGCGGTTTTGGAGAATGTGCCTAAATTGAGAAATTCCAGCGGTCCGAATGCGCGCGCCCCAACAACAGTGAGATCCGCATCCGACTGAAACTCGAAAGAACCGGCGTTCTCAACCTCAGCGATGGTCTGAACTTCGACGTCGCCCTCTCCAGCGACGATCAGTGACCCGGTATTGGTAAAACGGGCGGCGATTCGCTTGGGTTCGGCGCCCGTCAGGGTAAGAGTGCCGCGATTGGCTACCGTGCCGCGAATTTCGCCGCTATCCCATTCCAGCAGGCCATCGGGAAAGTCCATAGAAACAGGATCTGTATCGCTACCGCGGAAGGGCCCGGCGATGCGAATAAGGCCCTCTCCCTCGCCGGAAAAAACGCCTGAGAAAATCAAGCTCGTACTTGAGCTACCGCTAAGATCCAGCCTTGCGCCGCTGTTTACCAGGAGGAATCCACCATCGCTGCTCCCCCGCTCCCAGAGAAACTGTCCGGACAAGATCTCCACGCGGCCGTCGATGTTGTTTAGCCTGACGAAACCCAGGGAAAACGGCCCGCTGCCCGACGACTTGCGCCAGATGCCCTCGTTGTTGACGTCGCCACTGCCGCTGAAGCCTGCTTCGCTGCCGAAGTCGTA
This sequence comes from Pseudomonadota bacterium, assembly GCA_039033415.1. Classification (NCBI taxonomy): domain Bacteria; kingdom Pseudomonadati; phylum Pseudomonadota; species Pseudomonadota bacterium. Next base: position 9,289 of record JBCCCR010000013.1, read on the forward strand.
GAGGGCGTCAGCGCGATTATCGATGCCGCGAAATCCGCCGCCGGCGAGCACTAAATCCCCTTCGGCATGATGAACCGTCCCTCGGTTTTCGATCACCGTATTGATCAGCGTTTTGGCATCCGGACCATCGAGCGTGATAAAGGACTGGTTTGTGAGAACCGAGTTTGCGAACGTTCCGCCCTGCCAGAAGAATTGCCCGTCAGGGAAGTCAAAGATCAGCCCTGGATCGTCAATGTTGATTCGTCCGCCCGACAGGCGAATCTGTCCTTGACCCGAGCCCGTAAAGGTCCCGCTCAACACCATCGGCGGCCCGGTGTCCCCGGTTAGGAAAAGCGTTGCGCCATCGCCAACGTCAAAGTGGCCGCCCGTTCCCTCTCCGCCCCGAAGCTGGAGCCGTCCGGAATCTACCTCGATACGGCCACCCAGGTTATTGAAATCGACCGTGTCCAGGTCCGCGGTTCCGCTACCCACCGACTTTTCCAACCGACCCTCGTTATTGAAAGCGCCCCCTCCGCCGAAGCTCAAGTCGCCTTGCAGCTCATACAGGGCGCCGGCGCGATTGTTTACGCCCCGAAACCCACCACCGGCCAGGGTCAGCTCGCCTCCGGTGTGGCGTACCGTGCCCTGATTTTCGATGACTGTGTTGCTTAGCGTCTTCGAGTCCGGCCCAGACAGGGTTAAAAAGGCCCGATTGATCAACTGCGAACCCGCCATCGTGCCGCCCTGCCAATGGAACAACCCATCGGGGAAGTTGAACGTCAGACCAGCGCTGGCAATCTGCAGTCGCCCTCCTGGCATACGGACTTGTCCAAGCCCGGAGCCGGTGTAGATTCCACTCATTGTCATCGGCGCGCCTGTGGCGCCAGTCAGGTCAAGGGTTGCGCCGCTGGACACTTCAAAATGACCGCCGCTTCCCACCCCGCCCCGGAGCTGCAGACGCCCGGAAACGACCTCGATACGACCGCCGGCGTTATTCAGGGCAATCGACTCCATGTCGACCGTGCCGCTGCCACCGGACTTCAATAGCACCCCTTCATTGTTGAAATCACCGCCGCCACCGAAGCTCACGTCGCCGCCCAGTTCGTAAAGCGCCGCATCTCGATTATTCACGCCACGAATCCCGCCGCCGCTGATGACTAGTTCGCCTTCCAGATGCCTCACGGTTCCGGTGTTTTCGATTAACGTGTTGGACAATATCTTGGCGTCCGGCCCGGATAGGGTAATCAACGATGGGTTGTTTAACCGAGATCCGGCCAGCGTTCCGCCTTGCCACAGGAACATCCCATCGGGAAGGTCCAAAGTCAGGCCTGGATCGTTGATCTGCATCCGCCCAGCTGGCATCAGAACCTGCCCCTGACCCGAACCTGTGAAGTTCCCACTCAATGTCATTGGCGACCCGGTGGCCCCGGTTAGACTCAGCGTCGTTCCAGCCTGGACCTCTAAGTGACCGTCCTCACCTTCGCCACCACGCAGCTGCAGATGGCCGGCGCGAACCTCAATGCGACCATCCTGGTTGTTCAGATTGATGGGTCCCAGGTCGACCGTGCCGGTTCCAGCCGATTTGAGTAAAGTCCCCTCATTCGTGAAATCTAGACTGCTGCCTCCGAAGCTCACATCCCCAGCGAGCTCGTACAAAGCACCCGCCCGATTGTTAATGCCGCGGACCCCGCCGCCACCAATAACGACTTCGCCCGCCAGGTGTTGAATCGTGCCTTGGTTGTTGACCACCGTATTGATGAGCGTCTTCGTCTCGGTGCCAGCCAACACCAGTGTGTCAAGCACCGTCATTTCCACAGCCGAAACGGAGCCGGAACTGAACGTGCTGGTGCCACCAATCGTCGCCTGGGCCGTTCGAAGCACACCGTTGGCTAGGTTTAACCCGGCATCAAACGTGGCTATACCGCTGGACCGCAGATCACCATCGTCTTCGATACTGACGCGCTCGTGCGCGTGGATCTCCAACACCTCTGCCGTCGAGGAGCTCACCCGAACGATGAACGTTCCCCCCGGCCGGTCAATGCAAACCACTTGACCAGCCGCAGGCTCCAAGCCTGTGTCCCAGTTTGAGTCCGTACTCCAGAAACCGTCAGAGTCGACGTTCCAAGATACGTCGCAGTTCTGAGTCCAGGCGGGAGAGGCAGTTAGCAACAACGGCCACAGCCACCTTGAGTTGCGCCGAATTAGGTTTGTCATAAAGCTGATACCGATTGGATAAAGACCGCAAAACCCGAATGCACCCTTCACTACTGGCTCCGAGGAGCACGGCGGCGTTTACCGAAAAATCAAACCGCGATTAAACGTAGGCTCGCAAGCCCCGCAGTTGCCAGCGAGTTGATCGTTGCGGCCAGTAACAGGGCAATCCGGCCAAGCCATACCGACCATTGTTCGTCCGACATATCTATAAACGGCGAATTTTCTACTCACATTGGATCATACGATGCTTTTGACCGTCCCGGGTTTTCCCGAAACCATTCAGCGTGAGGTCGCTGCGACCCTGCCCGCCCCACGTTATTCGAGCTATGCAACTCTGGACCGCGCTTGTGAAATGACATCGGTTACTTGCGGAAGTCAAGATTACGCCTGCGTATGTCTACGTTCCAGCTAACGGACGTGGTCGGGCGAAATACATCAGAGGCCGCCAAATCACTGACGGGATTTTGCCGAAACCTGTGGTGCTTGGTTATGAACTGTGATGCAAAACGCAACGGGACGTCTCGCCAGAATTGATTTAAAAACAAGTACGTAAGAGCCGAAAAACTGGCTGTTAACCAGCGGGTCGGCGGTTCGAGCCCGTCCCGGGGAGCCAATCCTTACTTGGCTTAATTTCAACCACTTGTGGCATTACGGCACCGCGGTCTTCTGCTTCAGTAAAACCACTGCCGGACTTTGCCCTACACAGGCGATTGGCCGCCTCAATCAACGCTTCGATTTCGGGTCCGGAACAGTGAATTGCAATGACACGATTGGGATGTCCCCATAGCACTTTGCTCGTTTCAAGAGGTCTTCCCGCAGCTCTCTAACGGCGGCTGAGCTTGTGTTAAAGGTCGTGTACGCCAGCCTTACTTGAGATTGACCTCTCGACGGATTTGCTTCCAGGAACTGTTCTTGCTTCGCGCCAACGGACTGCCTTGGTACGTAAACTCAAACTCGACGTGCTGGCCTCGGGGCACTGTTTCGAGAGCGTTTTACGGAAAATTCAGGATATTTCAGCCTTAGTTCAGGCGTTTCTTTTCACCGGATCACAAACTTGAAACCGTGAATTATGACGGGCCGGAAAGTCGACTCCGAGGCCGATCGTCAAAGTTGCTGACGGGCAGGAGCTTCACCGGCGATTTATCTGACAACCGTTAACCGATTGTCGCTTAGCTCTGAGGAGTTTCATGAGTTTACGAAGAATTCCGCTAGCTCTAGCCGTTTCCTCAGCGCTCACCGGATCTGCGACCTGGGCTCAAGAGTCGATTGAACTGCGAGATCTCGATGGCAGCAACGGGTTCATGGCGAAAGGCGGCGACTCATTCATCCTCTCGGGCCTTTCAGTGAGCGGCGCCGGCGACGTGAATGGTGATGGTATTGACGACATCATCATCGGCGCGTCTTTCGCCAACCCCGACAACAAATTCTATGCCGGCCAAAGCTACGTGCTCTTTGGTCGAAACGCGCCTTTGAGCGGGAGTGTCGAACTCAGCAATCTGGATGGGACCAACGGATTTGTCTTAAACGGAATTGATCCATATGACTATTCCGGAAGGTCAGTCAGCGGCGCCGGCGACGTTAACGGCGATGGCTTGGATGACGTGATTGTCGGGGCTTACCGCGCTGATCTGGGCGGCAAGTCCTTTGCGGGCGAAAGCTATGTCGTGTTTGGCTCCGACACGGGCTTTCCCGCCGGCATCGACCTTGACAGCCTGGATGGCAGCAACGGTTTTGTCTTGAACGGCATCGAAGCCTTCGATACCTCGGGACGGTCAGTCAGCGATAGCGGCGATGTGAACGGCGACGGTATTGATGACTTGATCATCGGAGCTGAAAATGCTGACCCGGGTGAAAACAGCTCCGCCGGCGAAAGTTATGTGGTTTTTGGCCGCAGCATTGGCTTTTCCTCTACCATCGATCTCGAAAATCTGGACGGGCTTAACGGGTTTGTCCTAAACGGAATCGGAATCGGCGATCGATCGGGTCGCGCCGTGAGCGACGCCGGCGATGTGAACGGTGACGGGATCGCGGACCTCCTTATCGGCGCGTATGCAGCCGACCCCGGCGACAATTCGTCCGCCGGTGAAAGCTACGTAGTATTCGGTCGGGACACCGGCTTTTCCGCAAGTGTTGACCTTGCTGATCTCAACGGCACCAACGGTTTCGTCATGACCGGCATCGACGCAGGCGACCGCTCCGGACTCGCCGTGAGTAGCGCTGGTGATTTGAATGACGATGGCTTCGATGACCTGATCATCGGTGCAGATTTAGCCGGCCCCGATAGCCGGCCCTTAGCCGGTGAAGGCTATGTCGTGTTTGGTCGCGCCACTGGCTTTTCTGCGAGCATTGACCTTGGCAGTCTGAATGGCAGCAACGGTTTCACGCTCATCGGCGCGGACAGTAACGACCGTGCCGGCCACAGCGTGAGTGGCGCTGGCGATGTGAACGGCGACGGCATAGCAGACCTCATCATCGGCGCAAGCCGCGGCGCCCCCGACGGCAACGGTTTCGCTGGCGAAAGCTACGTTGTATTTGGTCGGCGTACAGCTTTTCCCCCGAGCATAAGCCTAGGCGATTTGAATGGAGCCGATGGTTTTGTCATCAACGGCGTCGACCCGGGTGATGCATCGGGAGTTTCGGTAGGCGGTGCCGGCGATGTCAACGGCGACGGTATCGACGACCTCATCATTGGCGCCAGCGGCGCCGACCCGAATGGAATCTCGGGGGCCGGCGAGACCTATGTTGTTTTTGGCAACGCAGCGCCGGCAAGTCTTGGTGATACGGCCTTCCTGTTCGACGAGCTTGAGGACGACACCAGCGCCAGCGGCAGTCGCCTCGACTTTAGCGTGGCGGCCAGCTACCTGGACGTTGATCCATTTGGCGGTCTAGCGATCGTGGATGTTCATTCCGTGGCCAGCGAAGGGCAGTGGCAATATTCCCTGGACGGAGTCAGTTGGCTCAACCTATCCAGCAACACCAGCGATACATCTGCCCAGGTCCTGTCGAGCGAGTCGTTTCTTCGCTTTGTGCCCGCCGCGAACTTCACAGGCCAACCTGGCCCACTCAGCGTGCGGCTCTGGGATGGCCGCTGGCGGCAGCCGGGCAGCAACGTGAACATCATCAACGCGGTCGGCGCCCTCGGGGGCTTTTCTACCGACGACCACCTGCTGGACGTTACCGTCAACATCACGCCGGTGAATGACGCCCCCAGCTTTGCCGCGAGCAATCCACCAACGGTAAACGAAGATCCAGACGGCGTCACCGTAGGGAGTTGGTCGGCCTTCAATCCAGGCCCTGGCGAGGGTCAACAGTTTGCGCTGGCCTACCAGGTGGCCAGTGTTTCCAACCCGGGCCTGTTCTCGATACTCCCTACCATCGACACCCTCGGCAACCTGGTCTATGACACGCGTCAGGATGTAAGCGGCACCAGCACCTTTGACGTTCGGGTGGTGGATTCCGGCGGCATGGCCAACGGCGGTGTTAACTTCTCCGGGTTTCAGACCTTTACGATCACGGTAAATCCCGTGAACGATCCGCCGAATCTGATTGCCGAAAACCCGCCGGCGAGCAGCGAGAACGACGGGCCACAAACGGTCTCGAACTGGGCCCGCGTCGACGTCGGCGCACTGGACGAGGCCGGCCAGGAGGTCAGCGTGAGCGTGAGCGAAGTTTCCAACCCGGCGCTGTTTACGGTGCCACCGGCGGTGGATGCCAACGGCACCCTTACGTACACCGCGGCTCCTCAGAATACTGGCACATCCCGCTTTACCGTCATCGCCAGCGACAACGGCGGTACGGCAAACGGCGGCGAGAATGCTTCACAACCGCAGCAATTCGAAATCACGGTGCTGGGTGAAGTCGTGTTTACGGACGGCTTTGAGTAGCACCCAAGACCGAGAACGAAGGCGGGCCGCTACTCCTGGGAGCTACTCTCGCTAGGGCCAAACCATGAATAGACTGACCCAAGAAGTAAGCCACCAAAGCTTGTTTACTCTGTCCCTTTCACTTGTTGATTGCTCAGATTGAGGAGCGTAGAAGAGGTGCAACGTCTGTGGTGCGACTTTTCCGAAACTTTTCAGGATATTTCAGACGGGTTTACGCAGCGGCGCGTGGTAGCGTCGAGCTGTCTCATCTTTGGGAACCGACATGATTGGGATGGTCTGCGTTTTAGCGATTGGGATTGCGGTTGTACCTGACCCGCTTAGATCGGTGTCAGCCCCGCCAGCGCCATCTGGGCCGATAATCAACCTGGACGATCTGACGGACCCAGTCGAAATCGTCCGGGTCGGAGATGTTGTCTCGTCTAACTTCCAGCCCGTGGGTGGCCGCTACGACAGGTTTTATCAAATCCAGCTCAACAACAACGGCCAGTTGGCGTTCCATGCCCGACTGACTGATACGGACGAGGGCGAGCTTGATGACACCGGTCTCTACGAGGTTTCGGTCAATATTGGGACGGGTTTTGTCCCCCTGCTCGCCCCGGTCGTCCAGATCTTTCGCGAAGGGGATTCAATCTCCATCGGCGATGAAGATTACACCGTCGCCAATCTCCCCATTACCTGGCAATGGCGGCTGCAGGATCGTCCGCTACTACCACCGGACCTGATTGGTCCAGCCGCCCTGCCCCGCCTGGGAATCGCCGCGCTATTAAATATCAGCGACCCCCCCGGACCTAATCTGGTCTTGCGGGATGATCAGGACCGCTGGCAGCTTGTGGCCCGAAATTTCGAACCTGCGCCAACCGAGGACGGAGATCTCATTCTCAGCACAGGGAAAATCAGCGCGCCTTACGATCGGTTTCAGCAAAGGGGTTTTACTTTCCAGACGGACCTTTTCAATACCCCCGGTGGCAACACCGACGACCGCGCAATTTACCGATTTGAGCCTCCCACGGGTGGTCAGGTAGATAGTCTCAGGCAAGTGGCAAGAACTGGCTCGCTGTCAGGGGGTAATTCCGGTGAGCTCATTGCCGGCATTAGCGGACTCCAGGGCAACGCGAGTGGGTCGCTTGTTTTTTACGGTGAGAACGATTCCGACGATCCGGACACCAGCTGGAGCATCTACTTCCAAGACAGCGCCTCAGAGACGTTTCGACGCGTGTTCGGCGCCGAGGACTTTGCGCCTTCGGAAGGACTTGAGGCGTTCCGGTTTCAGCGCGCCTTTGAGCTTACGCTAAACAACAACGATCACATGGGCTTTCGCGGCCTGCTCATTCGAGATGACCCGGCCACAGGCTTTCCGGAACTCTCGAGTGGCCTCTATGTGGCCACACCCTTTGGCGCGATTACAGAGGTGGTTGCCGAGGGTCAGCCCAGGCCGAACGACGGCGGCCCATTCCCCTCCTTTCGGGGCGGAGGGGCCGGCCCGGCAGCGTTTAACCAACTCAATCAGTTTGCTTTTCGAGCCAGCGACGGCGTGTTTCTGGCATCAGCTGACGGGACCGTCGAGCTTGCCCGCGAAGGCAACCTGTACGAAGGCAACGTCATCGACCGCTTTTTCAATCCGATGATTAACGATCAGGGGTTGGTCTTGATTCGAGCGATACTAAACGTAGGGACCATCCCGGACCCGGATCCGGACGGCGGCATCATTACGCTGCAGGAGGAAGTATTAATCCTGACCGACGGCGTGGACTACGCGACGGTCGCTCGTCAGGGCCAGGAAATCGGGTCGCAGGTTGTGGACGACATTCTCGGCTACGAGATGAACGATCACGGTGCTGTGGTCCTCGTCGTCCGGTTTGAAAACGTTGTCGACGCAATTTTACGGTGGCGCCCACGATGGGGCTGGCGGTCGGCCGCCGGGGATGGCGTCTGGGACAATCCCGCAAACTGGACCTTCAGCTTGCCCCCCAATCTTGATAGCAACGTTGTGATTGAGGCACCCACCGACATCCGCGTCGCGGGCCCCGAGGCCAACACCCAAGTGAACTCTCTGTGGCTTGGTCAGAGCCTAAGCGCAGTCACCGCGGTCGTCGGCGAAGGTGCCATCACAACCACCGAGGGATTGATGATTGGGCCCAACGGGGTTTTGGAGGTCGCCGAGAACAAGAGGGCGACACTTGGCGGCCCGGTATTTAATGATGGCGTCATTCAGGTTGACGACGGCGGACAGTTGGTCATTGCCGGCCTGCTCGCCGGCAACGGCAGGGTTTCCGGGGTAAACGGCACCGTGGTCATTGAGGGAGGCATCGCTCCCGGGCGATGAACCCATCGCTGCCAACCATTTCGGGGGTTCCACTACACCGGTTTCGACTTAGCTCCGAAGTGGCTAGGGTGCCGGTTCTCTGTCTCATCAACGGACGGAAAAAGCTATGGAGATAGCGATTCGTAAAGCCGTGCTGGCAACCATCGGAGCCATTTTACTAGCGCCTTTACTGGACAAGTCTGCTGTCGCCGTAACGTTTACCGTCGACCGGACCGATCACGCCCCCGGTGCTGCCGGTTGCACTGCTGCCCCCGTTGACTGTTCCCTGGCCGGCGCCATCGCAGCTGCTGGAGCGATGCCGGGTGATGATCTGATCGTCTTGCCGGCTGATGTTCTCGAACTCACACAGAATGGTTCTGGCCCGGTCATCGACAGCGCAGTCACCATCCGCGGCACGGGAATGGCGGACACCACAATTGTGGGTGGCAGCATCTATCGGGAGCCCGCGTTCAAGGTTGCAGCCGGTGGCACTCTGGTTCTAGAAGACCTGACCGTAAGAGGATTTTTCAGCACGTCAGACGGCGGTGCCATTACCGTGACCGCAGAGGCCCTGGCAAGCGCGGAGCTGCGGCGGGTAACGGTGACGGAGTCTCAAAGCGACATCGCTGGCGGCGGCATCAGCGTACTGCCGCCGATTGGAGCAGCGGAGCCAGCGTTCAGGCTTCGCCTTTTCGATTCGGTTGTTAGCCTCAATAGAACCGGAGGCAAAAATTCTGAATTGCCTTGCGCAGGCGCTGGCCTTGGTATCCACAACGGTCACGTCTTGATCGACAACACACTCATCGTTGGCAATGAGACTATCGGCGTGGCTGATGGTGGCGGCCTTTGCATCGGGGCCGCCGCAGAGGTCTCGCTGATCGATACAACCGTTCGCAGCAATGAAACCCAGCTGCTGGGTGCCGGCATCTATCAACGAGGGGGCCATTTGCAAATCGAAGCGGGCGAAATCGAAGACAACGGCCAGAGAATCTCATTCGTGGATGCCGGCGCCGGTGTTCACAGCGCCGCGGGCTCCCTTTCGATCCGGGGCACCGCTTTTCGTTTCAACGACTCTTCGGTTGCCGACGGTCCCTCGGCCCTGGCGGCTCGAGATCTCGACTCGCTTATCTTGTCTGACGTTAGCGTAACTAACGGCGTCAATGCCGGCGTCGCGATCACGGTGAGAGACGTGATGGTCGCCGAGTTGAAGAACCTTCAACTGCTGGGACCCCGCTCCCGCCTCCGGCTGTTCAACGTAGGCGAGGTGCAAATCGAACAGCTGCTGATTGAGCGCAGGGCTAGCGAACGCCGAGGGATGGAGATACGTGAGTGCCCATCCGTGGATATCAGCGGCCTTGAGGTTGACGGCAGGGACTCCGGCCCCGTGGACGGAGGCGTCATCATTACGCAGTCTTCCGTTCGAATCACTGACTGCCTCTTGCACCATAACCGCTCTGTTCGAGGCGCCGGCATTGGCATTGGTGAAGGCGGAGCAATCAAAGTCAACGGAAGTGAACTGTTTCTGACGGGCTGCGCACTCTATGAAAACCAGGCAGAGGGCGGCGATGGCGGGGCAATCTGGAGCGCCGATTCCGATCTCATCGTCAATCAAAGCAGCCTCTACCGCAATCGGTCGGACTTGGCGGGCGGGGGTATCAGCATCCGCGATGGCAGCACGCTCTCCCTGCTCAACACAACCTTGAGCAGAAACCACTCGCCCGGAGCTACCGCAATGAGAGTTGCCAACTTCAGTGAGGCGGAGCTGGAACACGTGACGATCACTGGCCCCGTGACAGACACCAGCGCGGAGTCGGAGCCGCTGATAAGCCTGACCGTCTCATCCATGGCCTTCAAAAACTCGGCACTGGACGGGACCTGTGAGCTGCTCATGTCCGGCGGAGACCCGAGTTCCCAGGGTGGCAACGTGCTCACGGACGAAACCTGTCGCCTGTTTAACTCCGGGGATCAGCTGGTAGACGAGCTGGGGATCGCCCCCCTGGCCGACAACGGCCCGACCCCCGCCCTCTTGAGCCACCTTCCGAGACTGGACAGCCCGCTCACTGATACCGCCATGAACTGTCCGCCGGTGGATCAAAGAGACCGACCACGCGGCGAACCCTGCGCTTCGGGGGCTGTTGAGCGACTGCCAGAAGATGACTCGCTGTTTGCGAACGGCTTCGAGCCTCAATGAGGTTTCAGGACCTAGTGCCAGGGCCTGTTCACCCCAGCTAACAGTTTCTAGTCATGATCACGACGAGTGAAAAAACTTCGACGTACGCCTCGGTCCCTAGCCGGCAAGATCTACAGCGCGGTCAGGCGAGCCGGGCTATAGACGACCGGCGGCCCGCACAGCGAGCTAAGGTTATCGAGACTCCTTACGGCTCTCTAACCGTGGACCCTAAATCAGGAAATCTCAGCTTCAGGGACTTTTCAGGATATTTCAGGATGGGTCGAACCGTGCATCGTGCTAGCTTGCCCGCATGAAGCGATCTCGAAACGCCATCCCGTTTTTTTTGAGAGGAAACTACTGCACTGGAGCTTTGGGCTTATTTGCTGCCGGAACGCTATCGGCTGTCGGAGCAGTGTTCGCGCAGCAGGGCCAGGCGGAAACGCTGACGATCGAATCGGACGTCACCCTGAGCCAGTCAGCGTTTCTTGAGATCAAACTGAACGGAAGCGCACCTGCGCAGTTTGACCAGCTAGTCGTTCAGGGACCGCTCTCCCTCGGTGGTGAACTTCGGGTTCAGCTTTTGGCGGATTTTGTTCCCAATCCGAGCGACACTTTTGAAATCGTAGAGGCCGAATCTCTGTCGGGCACCTTCAGCAATGACGTTAATGGCAGGATCGTGCTCGCGGACGGAGGCCGAAGCATGCAAATCAGCTACTCCGCCACGGGCGTTACGCTGAGCGACTTTCTCGATCCCAATTTCCTATTCGGCAACGGCTTCGAAGATTAGCGCGTCGGGCTAACTTTCGAAACCATTCAGAAACACGAAGTTGTCGTCTTCAACCCGTTCGGCGGATCCAGCATCGCAAGGCTCGCCGCGCGGCACATCCCGTTGATCGACAGCCAGGCAACCGGTTGCAGCGTCAACCAGAGGACTGCTTATCCTTGGGAGATGGATCACGCGGTCTGAACCAATACTGGCAAGCGGGAGTATTTCAAGATCCTCCGCCACGCGGTCGTCAGAGTTCGAGACCAGGCAAGAGGTGTCCTCAACCACGTTCCCTCCCAACGATTCCGGTACGCTGCCGGAAAAGAACAGCGAACACGGGCCGGCGACGGCGCTGTTAGTAAAGGTTGCCGTAGTCCCGATCAGCTCGATCGTGGGGCCCGGGGTAGTGCCGAGAAATACCTCCGGTCCTGCAATTGTCACGTGTTCAAGCTGAGCATTCCCGAAACCTCCCACAAACAGCGCCGTTGCGCCGTCGGACCGGTTTCCGCTCATGGTGCTGTTGACCGCCGTGAGGGACCCACCAAACTGGGTAACGCCACCGCCGTTGTTCCCCGCGCCGTTACGGTAAATGCTGCTTTGAGAAATGAACAGGCTTGAATCTCTCAAGTAGATTGCGCCGCCCGAGTTCTCAGCCTCCTTGCCGACAAGGGTACAGCCGGTGAGTTGCAGGTTACTATCCCGGGCCCATATTGCTCCACCCTGTCCCGCGTTTAGGGTGCCGTCGTCCTCGACCCAATTGTCGGCAAAAAAAAGTTTTCGAGCTGAATTTCAGCAAGTTCAGCGACGAGAGCAGCTCCCCGGGCGACAGAGCCGCCACCAGTGCCCAAAACGGTCAGCGATCGAATAACCATATCCTGACTGTCGATGACAGCGAGCCCCGAGTGGTCGCTCTGAGTGCGATCGATGGTGAGGTTCTCAATAGTACTTTCGCTGATGTCGCTAAGGGTCACGCCTGTACGCAGTCCTGAGATCTCAAGGTTGGAAATCTCGACAACGGAAGCGTCAAAAACCTCGATCCCTACGCCTGTGGAAAGGCTGCGAACCGAGGAGTCGCTGAGGCTAAAGCGTCGCAGATCCTCGGCGTGGATGGTGGACGCAGTCAGGGGATTGACGTGTCCATTGAACCGGAATGTGGCGCCGACCACATTCACTTCGCCTCCCATGGCGTAAATTCCGCCCCCCTGGCGCGGAGCGCTATTGAGGGTATTGAGACTAACCGTAGAATCTTCCAGCCACAAAATCCCGCCCTCGCTGAACAAACCGCCCCCCGACTCCAGGGATCGGTTCCGGCTTACCAGTGAATCGACCAACCTGACCTCAACATCAGCGCCGATACACAATCCACCACCGCGGCCGAGTACGCTCGCCGTGTTATCGGTTATCTCAGAGTCTTCAATGTGAACAGGGCCGTTGTGGAGCGCCATGCCGGCACCAGCACACGGGAGGCCCGAGCCCTGGCCTTCTGCTAGATTGTCGCGAACCACCGAGTCGATCACCCGGAGTCGGAAGGCTGGCTCGGTGGCGCTGGTCGCCGGTTGCACCGTGATTCCCGCTCCCATGACATTACCCGTGAGCTGGTCACCATCACGCGCTGGAGTTCAGCTCGCGCGTTAGCCTCCCCGGACACCACAACTGCGCCGCCGGTGATATTGGTGAAACCAGTGACCGTCATATCCTGGAGCTTAAGACTGCCTCCTGCCCGAATATCAAATGCTGCGCTCCGGTAGGTTATCGCTGCAGCCACGAGGGTTTGATCCCTGCCGACCCCATTCACGGTAATGTCGCTTCGAATGACGGGCACGGCGCCGGTGTTCTCCAAACGAAACGTATCCGCCGTCAACACCACGATGTCGGGGCCGGTGCTGGTGTTCGCCAGGTCGATAGCGCCGGTCAGCGAGCAGTCCAACGGAGCGTCGGTACAGGCCGAGGCCTGCGGTGCGTGATCTGTCCGGTCCACGATCAGGGTCGCTGCCCCTGCCGGCGCCACGGTTATCAGGCCGACAACCGTCAGCAGGCTACGTGCTGATGTGCCCATCTAGTCGATTACCTCTTGGCGACTGTTGGGTTTTTGGCAGCGACCGCCTCCGACGTCCTGAACAACTTGTGAATTAGTCTGAGTTTTTCCGGAACTCGGCAAAGAAGCCGTAAGGAAACGCTCCCCGGTCTTCTGGTGACTTAATGTCCCCAAAGTGATAGCCGGGCAAGCGAATGCCCAAAACGACAGACAAAACAAAATTCGCCACCGATGACTGCAGTTTTTGTTAGCCGATGATGTGGGCATCGAATCTCACCTCCGAAACGAGCGGTTTCACGAAAACGTAGCAGCGGCCGGATCAGATCTCTTATGAAATATCAGGAAACATTGTGAATTGGCAGAGTTCGTATCACTGGCGACCGAGTCAGGCCACGGTTTTGCAGAATCGAATCGGAAGGTTGGCTACCGGGAGCGTACTTATCAATCTGACCCTTAAAGCACTTGGATCTACATGCAGAGGCGCGGCCGCCAACGGTTGAATTTAGCCAAAGTCGGTAGAGTCACTCTCTATAACCAGCGGTACCCGGAACTCAAATTTTGAGTCACCATTCGAATCCGTCGAGAAACAGATTGTTGTCACTTTGCACTCGCTCCACGGCACCAGCGTCGCAGGGTTCACCTCGCGGCTGCCCCCGTTGATCTTCGGCTGGGCAGGAAAACCCGGTTTCCAACAGTGGACTGGCAATACGAGGAAGATGGGTCGGCGTAGCTCCACCGTTTAGCGCTAGCGGATGAAGAAGCAGATCGCTCGTCAGCGAATCCCCGGCACCGAATACTCGGCAGCTCTCGGTGGTCACAACGTTCCCACCGAGAGAGTCCGTGTCGCCGCCAGAGGCAAAAAGGGAGCAGGTACCTTCAACTGCACTGCCCGCGAGTGTCAGCGTGGAAATGGTCACCTCAACCTGCGTTGAGCCGTTTGGGTCAGCAATGGTTACGTTCCGCAGTGCAGCGTCACTAAACTGAGTGATGTTAAGGGCCTCGGCACGCCCAGCGACGTTATTGCTGAAGGTACTATTGATAACCGAAAGCGATGATTGATCACGGAGCGAGATTGCGCCGCCGCTGACGTCAGCGGTATTGGCGTCAAAGGTGCACCCGGAAAGTTCCACGTCGCTTCCCTCGGCGTACAACGCGCCACCCGTTCCACTGGTGCTGTCACCCGCCACGGAAACTGCCCGATGACCATCGAAGTGGCAACCGAAAACTCTCAGAACGCTATCTGCCGCATCGATAGCGCTGCCTTGTCGCGTTTCTCCCCCGAGTTTGCTGATGAATAGGTCAATAGCAACGAGAGAGGCTCCCCGCAATAAAATCGCAGGCAAATCGGCTTCCCACGGCATCATCGATACTCGCTCCATCGAAAGCGGCGTGTCGCGAACGACCACTATTGCACCACGGCCGCTAAACTCGGTGTCTGAAATTCGGGTGCTCTTCGCGTCCCGAAAAGAAACCGCGTACTGGTTGCCAAGATCGCTTACAACTGCAGCCCCCTGCAGGACCAACGTGCCGTTTCCAACGTGAGACAGAGTGGACGCGGTAAAGCTGGTTCTGTTGACGTTTGATTCGAATCGGCTGTTCGTGATCAATACATCAGATTCCATAGAGGTCAATCCACCACCGTCACCCGCAAGCGAGTTTAGGACCTCGTTTTCCTGGATGGTCGTGTTGTGAATTTCAAGTGAAGTGGATTCCACATAAATCCCACCGCCTGAGGATTCGGCGGCATTGGCAGCAATTAAGCTGTCGACCACAGTTAGAGCCGCGGCACCTTGGGCGCAAATGCCGCCGCCGCGACGCGCATCGGAGACGGTGCGGTTTCCCCGGATCACCGTATTCTGGATCAGAGCGTGACCACCAAATATTGCGATTCCTCCCCCGCTACAGTCCTGGATGTTCGAAGTTGCTCGATTGTTCGAAACAATAGAATCGATAAGCTGCAGCCGAAATTCTGGCTCAAAGCCGCCCTCCGATCGGCTGACGATAATGGCACCGCCACCCCGACCCTCAGAGTCTTCAATTCTGACGCGGTTTAACTGCGACCGAGCACCCAGTTCACCGGTAATCCAAAGTGCGCCGCCGGGGCCAGTGGATCCACTCGTTCCGCCATCGCCTGAACTCATTGGCGCGAAACCCGAGAGCGTGACATCTTCCAATGTCAAATCCCCGCCAGCCTCTACGGCAATGGCCATGCTGGCAAAACCGCTGCTAGGCGAGATGAACGTCTCATCCATGCCGGCGCCTCGTACCGTCACTTCGCTCGTTATCCGCAAGAAGTCGAAGTCGGGCGAAACCTGAGATAGCAAATAGGTACCGGCTGGTATGACAACTTGGTCAGGCCCAGCGCTGAGGTTCGCGGCCTGCAGAGCCCCCCGTAACGAGCAGTCAAGGGGAGAGTCTGTGCAGGCCGACAAAGCACCGTCGTCGTCAGTGCGGTCTACGACAAAGGTGTCGCCGACTGCTGGTACGGACACCATCAAGAAACATAGAACGCCAACGCGCGACACACTTTTGAATTCCAAATTGCTCTCCCAATCACTGGCGCTACCGCCAGTGATCAGGCTGGAACACAATCCGGCAGGAATCCTGATCTAACTCGGAAATTCCCTGAAGTCTTCCGGTAAACTGGTTCTGCCGGTAGCCAAGATCGGGTTGTGACGCAATGGTGCTAGTGAATAACTATGCAGCCGTAAAACCACTGAGGGGTCTTTGCCGAACTTCGTGCTGATTGGTTATGAACTGTGATGCAAAACGCAACGGACGGCTCGCCAAAACCATTTTAAAAACAATCGGTTAAAGTCAAATAGATTGGCTGTTAACCAGCGGGTCGGCGGTTCGAGCCCGTCCCGGGGAGCCAATCCTCATTTTTCAAGCACCTACCGCAACTTTCGCGACGAAGCCAATGTACGTTTCCTCCGAAACATTTCGCGTCACCCTACACCTAACTTGTAGCCCTGGGTCGGCTTTAACACCATGATTAATTGGGCAAGTAGCGCCCAAAACGCAGCCTCGCATCTTCGCCAGCCGAGCAGCTGGCCATGAACAAGCGGGTCGGGGACCTTCATTGCTGCAAGGACTATCGTTTTCTTATTTTCTTCAATAGCTTGCTGTGCGACCTAATCCTGCGTGTGAAATGCTGGCAGAGTTTTGCCGACCTTCTGCTTTTGCATGCGTCATTCCCTATGCTCGTGGCCAGCGTAGGTCTCTCAGCCTGTTGGCTAACGTTCGCGACACAAAGGTCTGGCAATGAGCCACCCTTGCTCTGGAGCATCGAACGCAGACGGCATCATTGCAGGTTTCTCCAGGCGGCGGGCTCGGAACAAGTCAACGAACTCTCATGAAACTCCTCTGATCCACGTTCGCACAACCAAAGCGATTGCCCCTCTCCCCACGTCATTGAGCATTCGACTATGTGACTGATTCTCATCATTGAGCTCCCGGCCATTTGCGGCAATGGACTATCCTGATTACTGTCCGGACCAATGCGCTATATCCTTTAGCAATCCTGATGGGATATGGCTGGATCTCCAGAACCAGATGGAGGAACAGCACCGAATCCGTGTCGACTGACTCTCGCTAACCGACAGATTGACGCACAGCCCTAGTGTCAGCCGCCTAGCTTCATTTCGAAGCCAATGAAAAATCTTCGGCCGTAGATATCGTAGCGACCGGGGTCTGTATTGATCTGAGTGGACTCGGCGCCGAGCAGCGGGGGTGCGTTTTCCAATACGTTCGCTACGCCCACGGATAGCCTTGATCGCTTCGAGGTTTCGAATTGGATCGAAACATCAACGTAGTGCTGATCGTCCACCGCAGGTATCGCAAGTACGGGTTCAGGAGCGCCGGCCGCCTCGGCGAATACGGGAGCGAGGTTAGTCACGCTCGACAACCAACGCCAGCGTATCGCGCCGGCAAACCGACCGTTGTCGTAACGCATCGTCGCGGTTGCTAGCTGTTCCGGAAATACGGCGCTCACCGAACCCGAGCATGCGGTCTCGAACCCGCCGGCGCAATCGATGAGCGGGCTCAGCGCACTGGCAGCATTACTGAACTCGATGTAGTGGGTGCCGCGTAGGTCGATCGACAATTCTGTCCCAGGAGGCCCCATCCAAGCGGGCGCTGCCCTCGCATAACCCAGATAGGCGTCAATCCCGCGAACTCTGGCAACCGAATTGTTGAGCGGCTGGATTGTGACCTCAGAGAGAAAACCATCCGGCCGGCGGCTTATCAAACCGCAAACGCTGCTTTGTGGGTTCTGTTCTAAAGCACACAGCGTAAACGGATCACCAGCAACATCGATGGCGTTGTCTATGTCGACCGAAAAATAGTCCACACCCAGTCGCAGCCCATTGGACACATTGAGAGCGACGTCCGCGCCAAGCGTTATGGTCCGAGCGCGTTCCGGATCGAGACTGGGATTACCCCGAGCCACGCTTGTGAAGGGTAGCAGCGCGCTGTCGGTCCCGCTGCCGGGGGCGCCGTAGACGCCTAACTGGGACGGGTCCATTCCCTGAGCAATGCAGACATCGGCTAATCCCCGACCGACCGGGTCGTTCGCGGCCAAGCAGAAATCGATGCCTCCCGATAGGACCATTTCGTTGACCGATGCAGGGGTCGAGAGGTCTTCGATCGCTGGCGCTCTGACGGCTCGTTGAACCATGCCTCGAAAACGAATCCGTTCATTCGGAAGCCATTGGATACCGCCTTTCCAACTCCACACTCCGCCGATAGACCCGTAGCGGGAGTAGCGCACCCCGAGTTCCAACTCGATGCGTTCCGCCAGCGGTTTGGCCGCCACAAGGGGTACTAGCAACTCCGCAAAGGTTTCATATACCTCTGCGTCAGCTGTGAGCGGTGCGCCTGAAACGGTGAAACCGCCAAGATCCCCGGCTTCTAGTATGGGGCTGGGGCGATAGGTGCTGGAGTTATGTCGAAACTCCAGACCCGCGGACAAGCCGATATCCCCAACCGGCCCGCGCTGCAGCAAACCGGTTGCGACAAAGGCGGCGGCGTGCTGACGGGTTTCCAATCGGTTCCTAATGCCATCAACGCGAATGAAGTCGGCAGCCGCCTGGGAGAGATTGCCTTCGCCAAATACGTTGACAGGCACGCAGCCCCCGGTCGGATCCAAGCAGCCGCCGGAGAGTGGGTCGATTAACAGACCCTGGCGAAACCGCGATAGGGAGATACCGTTGCTGAGTTCAAAGAACGCGTCGCTACGATCATAGGAATAGTATGCGTCGAGCGCCCAGTCTGAGGCTATGTCTTCTTGAAAACCCAAGACCGTCCGATAGTTTTGAGACTGTCGTGGGACGGTTCTGGGACCCAGCTCCGTGAGGCGTTTGGCGAAAAACACTTCGGCGATACCGTCGTTGTCCCCGTCGAAAGTGGTGCGCAGCTGTTGCCTCGTTGGGGCATCGAAGAACGGTGAATCTATGGAGAAGGAGATAGGTTCCCGGATATTGGTGATCGGGAACTGCAGTTGGGTCGACACGTCTGAATACATGAATTCAAAGTAGAGCTCGGTCCCCGAGTCCAGCTCGAAGTCGAGGATTGTGCCCGTAGAAAAGCGGGTCTGCTCCGTTTGTATCGTGACGTTCTGTGCCGTGTTGTAAAAATCATCCAGCGAGAACATCCGCACCGAACCGTTTTGGTTAAAGACAGCGTTGCCCAAGGTGCCATCAGTCTCTAGCAGCGGAAAAAAGACGATGCCTTCGGGAATGACGGGGGACCCCGCTACAAAAAGTTCCCCGGTCGTGCGGCTTTCCGCAAACAACTGGCTGGTGAAGTCTCGGTCGCTGCCTCGCAGAGGCGCCCGATTGAGATAGTCAAAGTAGGCCATTACTCTGCCGCGGCCCTTCGCAAAGCTTGTGCCGGCCGTCAGGTTTCCATTCACAGACTCACCGTCGCCTTCCCCAAAGATATCGAATCGGCTGCCAACCTCCACGCCGTCAAAGTCGTCCCGGAGTATAAAGTTCACCACGCCTGCGATGGCGTCGGACCCATATACCGTCGATGCACCCCCGGTTACCACTTCGATACGTTCCAGTAGCGCGCTGGGAATGACGCTGACATCAACAGCGCTGCGTGAGCCAACCCCGGTGCTGGAGCCTGCCGGCCCCAGCCGCCGACCGTTCAGCAGCGTCAGCGTTCGGGCGGGCCCCAGGCCCCGCAGATCTACGGTCGCGGTAGCGTCGCCCCCAAACGTGGTCGAGCGACCTTGACCCGGGACAAACTGGGGCAGCTGATTGAGAAAGTCCTCGACGCTGAGGTCAGCAAATTCCGCCAGCTCCGCCCGCGGGTAAACAACCACCGGACTCGCCGCGCGGGCATCCGGGCGCGCTATCCGCGTCCCGGTAACGACAACTTCCTCAATCGAGTCAACGGAGTTTTCCGAGGACGAGTCATCCGCCTGGATCGGAGATGCTGCCAGGAGGATGCACCCCGCGACCACCAGCAGTGCGGCTAACTGTTGGGACGGCGTCCTGTCCTGCTCGCTGCGTCTCAAACTGCTACCGGGGCAGGTTGGTCGGAAATTCAAGCGCAGCAAACTGTTCGTCGGTCAGGCTGAACTCGGAGCGGAGTTCGTGCCAGCGAGGATCAGCAAGGAGCGGCTTGAGCACCGGGTCACGTCCAATCAGGGCGTGGACCTTCGTCGTCTCATAGTAGACACGCAGCCATCGAAAAGCCGCATCAATGTTCCCCGTGGCGGCGTAAACGAACACGAGACTTAAGGGTTGCTCTTCCCTCCGTCTGTTGAGTAATTCGAGCGAGTGTTCGTATTCATCCGTCAGCCCCAGACGGTGATAGGCAACAGCAGCGGTGCTCAGCCAGGCCTCAGCATTGGGGCGATGGTCCTCGATAAGGCGAAGTGCTTCCTCTACCTCCCCCTGAAGCAACTTAATCTTTGTCAGCTCATGCTTCATGTCCCCGCGGCCCGGATAAAGCCGCAGCATTGTCTCGACATGCGCCTCTGCGGCTTCAAATCGCTCTGCGATGACGTAAGCGAGCACCATAAATCGCTGGCAAATGATGCAGAGCGGATCGTGGGCAACCAGGTATTCCCCTAGCTGTACCGCCTCATCAACCCGACCGACGGTGAGCCAAACTGGAATCGCGCTGCGAATGATATCGACATTGGTCGGATCTGCCGCGAACGCGACGCGGTAATGGGCCGCAGCGCTTTCGTAGTTCTTGTGGTGAAATAGCTCACGCCACCCCTTCCACGCGTTAGCGATAGGATCGTCCGGTACGAGCTCAAGGACTCTGTTGGTTACGGTATAGGCGTTCTCGACTGCCTCGTCCAAGGTAGCCTGGTCAGTCAGCCGTTGCTGATAGTACGCGCGACTCAGCTCCGTCATCGCGCGAATGAAAGTGGGATCTCTCTCCAGAGCTTCCTTCAACAACTCGATGGCGACCGGAAGCTGATCGAGCTCGCGGGAGTTGATTATTTGCCGCGCATGTCCGAAGAGATTAAAAGTCACAGGATCGGTCACGCTAGTCCCGGATAGAACTCGAACCAAGTCCGCTTGAAGCGAACCTGCTACGGCGAGCGCGATTTCGGATTGAATATCCGTTGCAGCCTCCAACCCGATATCGAAGGCTTCTGACCAGACATGTTTGTCGTTGCTGGCATCAATGAGCTGCGCTACAACGCGAACCTCGCCGCCAGATTCACGGACGCTGCCTTCGAGCAAATAACGCGCGTTGAGCCTTTCAGAAATGGTGCGGATATCTGCGTCGCTGTCCTGAAACGAAAACGATGAGGTCCTGCCGAGCACATGCAGACCCGGTGACTGGGCAAGTCGATGGATGACCTCCTCAGAAAGCGACGCACCGAAGTACTTCAGATTTTGCTCGTTGCTAAGGTCAAGAAAAGGCAGTACGGCAATTGAGCTTTTGGGGGGGTTGAAGGGCTCAATCGTTTCGCCGCCGGGCTGCAATAGCAGCCAACTCGCCAGGGCGGCAAACGCAACGCCGACCGCTAACACCCAGGTCCGGCGCGGTTGTTCTACAAAAGGCGCTGTAGCGTTGGCGGCGGCCGGGATAGACGCAACGCTCTGTTCAAAAATATATCCCTGCCGGGGAATTGTGCGGATGATACGTTTGTCTGTGTCACCGATTGCTTTTCGGATTTCAACCAAACATTGGGTAAGCGAGTCACGGGTGACCACGGCATCCTTCCAAACCTCGTCGTGAAGCCGATCAATCGTCACGAGGCTGCGGTGGTTACTCAGCAGAACCTTCAGGACTTCAAAGGACTGGCGCCGTAGCTTGATTTCGCGCTCCTCACTACGCAAAGAATTGCGGCGTAGATCTAATTTGAAGTTGCCGAAACTGTATGCCTCCGGATTGTCGCGCGCGTCTCCCATGTTTAAAGCAAAGCTCTATTGATGCTCCTGTAGACGGCTCACCTGTAGCGTCTTTTTCGGTGATTTTTCGCTACCGCAGAGTCCGGCCGGCCTAGATTGGACTCGGCCGCAATATGTCGCGAGGTCTACTGACATGAATAAACGCCCAAACGACTCGTCGCCTGCGACTGGGCGCTCAATAGGTTCGCGTCCACCGGGTTGGCTGCTTCCATGCGCAGGGCTCACCGATTCCGAGGACGCGTACATTCGCCGAGTAGGTATTTCACGCAGACTCCGTGAGCTTTGCCGCTCAAAGCGGCATCCACGGAGCCTTCAGTCAGTTCCTTGCTCCTCTTAAACAGCACTATTATCACCCGAAAGTTGAATCAGCCGTTTCGCCTTCAAGCTGAGCTTCGATGAAGATTGCTAGTGCCGCAGCGGCGACGCATAGTACTCGGTTCACAGACTTACCGAGCCAATCAGGACGAAGCTTGCGGAACTACGTTTAACTCCTAGACATTCGCCCGTTTTTCGTTCTCTTTTCGCGGATTTTTCGTTACTCGCGACGAAGTCCAATCCAATGATACTACTATCTCGACTGTCTTTGGCGCGAACCTGAATTCGATAGATTTGAGCATGAGCGATGGTGCTTTCTAAGAGTGACATCAGCCCAGTTCGAATGAGGCATTTGAAACGGGGCTTGCGATTCTGACGCACAAATAAGAAAGAACGAAAAGGAGTAGTATGTCCTACTGGCATAAGCAGTTGGCGAAGGCCGCGGTAGGGACCCTGCTGTGCCCGCCTTCTCTTGCTCAAAACCTAACGGTTGATCGTCTAGACGACGAGCCAGGTGCGGATATTTGCTCAGATTTCATCGCTGCCGATTGCTCCCTCAGAGGAGCGCTGGCATTCGCTGAGCAAGTGCCGGGTGATCAGTCCATAAGACTGCCCAGTGGAACATACCTTTTGAATTCGGAACTCGCATTAACTTTGCCAGACCGAGGTTCAACAACAATCGAAGGTGAAGGTGCCGAAACTACAACGGTAGTCGCAAACGTTGGTTTTCGTGTAATGCGCATCGAAACGGGGGACGTAACTCTGCGCGGTTTCACCATGACCGGTGGTGACGTAAGGAATACGGACATCGACGTTGGCGGGGGACTCTTCATCGGTTCATTACCTGGGGCCAATGTTCTCCTAGAAGACATGGTTGTTTCTGAAAACGCGAGTCTCGCCAGAACCGGGGCCGGTATTTTTGCAGGGTCTGGCCTGACTGTGCGTCGGTCTAACATTTCGAACAACAATGGTGGCGGTATTCAGTCGCTGGGCTTCGCCACAATCGAAGACTCTGTTATCACCGAGAATGATGGGTTTGGCGTTGCTTATGAGAACAACGGAGAGGTAGTTCGATCCATCATCTCAAGCAATCAAGGGCGAGGCGTGATTGCAGCTTTTCGGGTTACGGTCGAAGACTCTTTTATTGATTCAAACATATCGGCTAGTCGAGACGGTGGCGGTATCCGTGCAAGCGTGGCAACGATACGCCGAACCACAATCTCGCGGAACACGGCACCTAATGGGGCGGGTGTTTTCATCGAGTTGCCCTTGGGTTCATTCGACTCGTTGATTGAGAATTCTACGATCTCCAGCAACAGCGTGCCTTTGACGGGCAGAGGAGCCGCAGTAAGTGTGTCCTCCGGAGTCGTCTTGACGATGAACCATGTAACGATTGCCCGAAACACAGCTTTTGGGGGTGCGGCCATCGACAACGAAGGTCGTATCGTCGCGAGCAATTCGATTTTGAGTGCCACTAACAATGTTTGTCGCGGGTCTCCTCTCGTAACCGCAGGAGGAAACATCGACTCTTCGACGAGTTGCCGCCTGGACTTGGAAGTGGGAGACATTGAAAACATCTCGTTAGCTGAGTTAGCGCTGCTGCAGCTTGGCGACAACGGCGGCATTGCCCCAACTCATTTGCTTGGCGCGCAGAGCGTCGCCCTAGAGCATGGTCAAACGTTGAATTGCGCAGATAGAGACCAGCTTGGAAATCCTAGAGACGCATTGAGATGTGACGCAGGTGCTCTGCAACTGTCTATGATGCGCCCCGAATTCCTGTTCGGCGACGGCTTTGAGAGCCAAAACCATCAGTGAGAGTCATCGTTGAAGTCCAATGCACGATATGTTCAACGTTACATTGACAGTGAACAGATATGCCGCTGAAAGCCTTGACAGCAGAAACGCTGAAGCACTGCACCTGGCCCAGGAAGCCTACCCGGAGGGAGTGTAGTCATGCACTTGCCGCGCATCATTCCCTGCCTGTTGCTTTGCTCGTTTTCGTGTGCTGCCCAGGAATGCGTTACTACAAACGTAACAGCCGGGTCGAGTCGAATAAGTGATCTCACAGCGACTATTATCACCGACCCCATCCGAATCGTTGTCAGCTATTCCAACTCTACGAGAATCAGAGATGCCGCTCATTTTGATGCTGACGGAAGCGATATCGTCGTCACCGGTGAGATTGTCGATTTGGTCCCAAGCGATAGCGCCGAGACCGAGACATTCCATACGGTGACTCAGTCGGGGCGTGTATATCGTCATGATGCCAACAAGCCAAGTGCCTTGAGGGAAGTCTGGGTAAACGACCTTAGGCGAGCAAGTTGTTCGTCCGATTCGTTGGCGACAGCGGTTTTTGCCCAATACGAAAAAGCATCGCCGGAGTTTAGACAAAATTTTGACACATCTATGTTGGTCGTAGGAACACGATATGCCTGTGCCACTGGGCGATCTGACAACCGCGTTTATGCGTTAGATTATGAATCGGGCCGAATCCTCTGGACATTCAATGGCAACGCAACTGTTGATTTAGACATCATAACGGGCATGCTTCTTGATCTAGAAAATGACAGAGTGTTCGTAGCTACGGACAGAACGCTTACCTCGGATCAAAACAGCCTATGGGCTCTTGATTTGACAGGCAATAAGTTATGGTCTGTTAACTTGGGGCAGTTGGCGGGAGCGCCGCAGTTAAGACAAAACCGTCTCTTCATAAATACTCTTGCTGGCACCATTCACGCTGTCAACGCCGATTCTGGCGAAAGTCATTGGTCTTTCCCGTTGAATGATGAGGGTCCGAGGCCTGCCCCATTCGGACTGGTTGCTCCAAAAAGCGGAGAGTTCAACGATGACGTCATCATCGTATGGGATTTCCTTGGCGAGCTGCATGCCATAAGAGACGCCGGAGATTCGGCCATACCAGTCTGGACTCGTTTCTTTGAGCCCGCCGTTTCGCAGACTGACTTTCCGGCGCCTAGATTTCAGAATTTTCGAACACCCTTAAGAATCGTCAAAAACGGGATGACTGTTTTTGCCGCGGGTGATCAAGGAGCGGTCTACGAGGTTGATATTTCTTCTGGTTTAGTTACGCGTACGCACGTAGTAGACAACGCCGACGTCCCCCTAACTGCGATTGACGGATATGAGTCAGAAAATCTCGAGGGTGAGGCAGTAATCGTTGGAGCGGAAAACGGCAAACTGGCAAGAGTCTGCCCAACAGAAGAAACTGTGTTCGTAAGTGGGTTTGAACCTATGGACATTTGAGCGCTCGCGCCTACCGAACCGGGCTCGCCAAAGTCGATGGTGAAACTCCTGATTCGAAAACTACCGCCAGCGGAATCGGGAACCACTGAACTCACTGCAATAGCAAAGGCTAACAAAAGCACTCGCTTGTGGTTTAGCTTAGTTTTCACAGCGCGGGTCGCCACAGATGTACAACTTCAAATCGTCGTTGCCGAAATCTCGATAGCTGATGACCGGCAATCCGTCCGGCCGAATGGCGATGCTCGTATCAACACCCACATCTTGCGAATGATCTACGGTGCGGGCATTACCGCTGGTACAGTTCTCATCAGCGCAACTGTAGACTTTCAAGGCTGCGTTGGAGGTATCGAAATAGCTAACTATGGGATGACCGTTGCTTCCGATTGCAATGGCGTTTGTGACGCCGACTGTGCCAAGAGAGTCAACAGTTCGTGGATCGCCAGCGGCGCAGCCCTGATCGCGACAGCTATAGACCTTTAGGTCGCTGTTTGTCCGATCGAAGTAGCTGATAATCGGCATGCCGTCTTGTCGAATGGCAATGCTGGTATGTCGCCCAACGTCACCCTCGGAATCAAGCGATCTAACAATACCGCTGCTGCATTGGGAGTTAACGCAATCGAAAACGTTTAGGTTGTCGCCAAAATCAGCCCAATAGCTGATGATTGGAAGTCCGTTTTTTCGTATGGCAATACTTGAAAACCGTCCAACGGCGCCGGCGTTATCGACGACTCGAACGACTCCGGTAGCGCATTGAGAGTTCTCGCAGTCAAATACATTTAGATTGTTGTTGGTCAGATCCCAGTAACTGATTATGGGTCGGTCATTGTCTCGGATCGCAACACTTGGCCAGAATCCGACGCTTCCGGTTCCATCTAATAGGCGGTCAGTACCTGCTGAGCATGAGTCGTCCGCACAATCGAACAGTCGAAGATCTTCAGCGGTAGCGTCGACGTAGACAATTAGAGGTAACCCGTTACCGCGGAGCGCAAGCCTGGTGTACTGACCAATTCCCGCTCCTGGCACGAGCGTCCTCGCCTGGCCCTCGCTGCATACTGAATCGAAACAGTCGTAAATCTTTAGACCGCCCGCTCCGGAGTCCCCGTAACTAACCAACGGCCTACCGTCGCTGCGGACTACGATACTTGTGTAAACTCCTACCTGGCCGTCGGAATCCAGAACAAGTCGTCGTCCAACAGGCAACGGCACGCATTGCACTGAGCCATCCTGGCTTATCCCTGCCAGATAGAACCCGAGCCTGCAACTCCCGCTGATCCTCAACTGAATCCTGCTAGAGTCGACGTCCGCCTCGCCTACGCTGCCGTTAACAATTTCGCTGGTTCCAACTGATTCTGCGGCCAATTCGGAGGAAGTTACGCTGGCATCAGCGATTTCGACCGCTCCAACCGAATCTGCCGCTAGTTTTCCAGCCGTAATTGCGTTGTCCTGGACAGCTGCCGTATCGACAGAACTGTCGGCGAGTTCAGACGAACCTACGGCATCCAGTGCGATGTCAACTGCCTCGACGGAATTGTTGGCAATTTGAGCACCTCCGACCGCGCCCGTCGCGACCGTCTCTGCGTAAAGGGCGTATGGCACCGCAGTGATTCTTTGGCGAGGCAACAGCTCAACAAATGGATCGGTTGAGGCGGACTTACGAACACTGATTCCCAACCAAAGTTGACGACCGTCAAACACGTCGAAGCCAAAATCGAGCTCAACGCCAAAGGAGCCGTTTGCCACCCGAACGTCATAAAGGGGAAAAACACCCAAGAAATCGTCTGATGTATCGGAGGCGTAAAGCTCGAACTCGAATTCGAACTGGCCATTGGCAGGTCGTCCATTTTCCGCCAATCGGCCTTCATAGGTGAATAGCGAATCGACCTGTGCCTCACTTGTCGGACAGGCGATCATCCAAAAACAGACGACGATCCGGACGCATATTTTGAGACTCGCGGCTCTCACCTCGCGTTTGGGTCGCTTTCGTAGGACTGTAGACGCAGAACATACGATTGGCGACGCCGAAGGATCACGAAAAACTGACTAAATTTCTACGAAAGATGCGAGTCTGCGGCGGCGAATACCGGTTACACCGATGGTGGACGGACGAAGTTTACCTATTCACCACCACCAGAAACGCCAGCCATTCTGATGCGCAAGTCTAGATGCCCAGAGAAAGTGCTCTAAGAGATGCTCTTCAGAATAGTTAATCACACAGAGTTTCCTGGAGACCATTTGGTTTGCATCCGGCCATCACGGCGTGAGCAGTCTGTATCTCGCAAAAGGGCTGATTTAATTTCGTGGGGGCACGTCGCCGATCTTGGCCCTTACCCCGGGTTTCGAGCCATGCGGTCAGTGGACTTTGCTAAGAAAATGATCAACTGCACCTGGAAGAGCGTCCGCAAGAATGTTTGAAATCCTACGAACTCGGTATGAGAAATGAGTAATTGAGCTCAGCGCTGTAGTGATCCGAGGTGCAATGCCACGGGCGTCCCAACCTTTTCGTATCAATCGTTCCAATAACTTACGGACTGGATGTTTTCTTCAGGAGGCAGGGGCCAGAGGCTCGAATCCCTTCACCTCAACCAAATTATCTTATCAGAATCAATGCTTTACGAGATAGCTCAAATCCTCCAGGTGCTCTAACCGGTTCAATTGCGTGAATTTTGTGTGACGAGCCACTCGAAGTACCATATGAGCCTTTCGAATACAGGGTTTTCGACGCTTTCTTGCAACTTTGCCTGGTCCGGCGAGGGGTAGTTTGTGGTGATCCGGTCCGTCTTGTGACCCAGTAGATCTTGTCGATGATCAAAGCTCACCCCAGCAGCCCGCAGTCGGTGACCGAATGTGCACCGACATCATCGAATCGCACCGACAGGCCCACTCGTGACTGCGCCTTTTTCCAAGACGAGTTGTTGAGTCGTAGCATGGGCTTACTGTTGCACGTGAACACAAACTCTTCGCGGACACCTCGCTGGTGCTCCAAAGCGCTCCATTCTGCTAGTACCAGGCGGCACCCCCAGCGCCGCCTCGTTAGAGCGTGACCTTCACTGCAGGAACTGGGCAGGCCAAAACCTGAGGGTGGGGGCAGTGCCAGGGCGCCCCGGACAGGACGACTTACTGTTTGGCCGCATGAAAGGATTACGTCTTAGGAAACTCAACCTTTACCTTAAACACGGCGCCAATCAACCGCCGTCGGTTGCCTCAAAGCTGTCCGCAAAAAGGTCGTCACAGCGTATATCAGCGCTGAACAGCTCCTTGACTCCGGCGGTATTCTGATCGGCGATGTATACCACCCGCTGGCCGTCAAGGGATTGCTGAAAGTCGTCGCCGCCCGAGCTTCTCACCTCGGCTCCCTCGGGAAGCGGCCTGTTGATACGACGAACGGGGCCGCTAGTGGTGAGCGACACGGCGAATAACTCCTGCTGGCCGTCGGTCAGAAAGTCGCCGGTGAAGACTAGCTGCAGGCTGTCGGGGGTGATCTCAAAATCGCGAATTCCGCCGTTCACGACGCTGGTTCCGGTCAATGACCGGTCCATGGCGCCCGCAATGGTAGTGGTGCGCAGCGATGTAGTGCCGTCTGACCCCAGCGCTCGGTAAGCGACTCTTTGGCCATCTGGCGAGATGGCGAACTCCGAGGCAAACCCAATTTGCGCGGGGCTACCGCTGATTCGATTCACCGTTCCTCCGCTAATCGGGACCGTCATGATCTCTCGTGAGTTATCGAATTCAGCATCAAACACAACCAGGGACCCGTCTGGAGTGAATTCGAAGCCTCTGACAGAGTTAATGGAGATTGCCGAAGTTAGATGAAAGGGCGTGCCGCCAGCCAGCGGCGCCGCCCAGAGTTCGGCAACGAAGGTATTGCCCGAGGCCCGGGAGATTAGATAAACCACCAGCGATGAGTCCGGGCTGATGGCGTATTCCCTCACGTCCGACTCAACCTCGGGCCCATTGACCTTGATCGGCGTGCCGCCCGCCACCGGCACGCGAAACAACTCGAACCTGTTGTCCGTTTCCTGATTGGCCTGGTACACCACCGTCGTTCCGTCAGGAGACACCTGAAACTCCGAGACGGTGCCTCGGTTGTCGGCGTTTTCGTTGAGCTGAACCCGATTGCCACTTTCGAGCTCTGCGCTGAAGAGGTCTCGAACAAAGCTGATCTCTTCGGCCCGAAAAATGACATACTCGCTATTGCTGGTAATCTCAAAGTCTCGCTCCACGCTGCGTGAGGTCTGGAGCGGACCGTTCAGCTTAAGCACCTCACCCCCGTTTATAGGGACCCGATAGAGCTCCTCTCGACGGTCAACGTCCTGGTCGGCCAGGTATACGACCGTATTGTCATCCGGGCTAATGGAAAATGAGCGAATGTCGCCTTCGTTGACCAGCGTCGAATTGAGCTTGGTTAGCGGACCACCGCCGGTGGCCGTGGTCACGCTAAAAATCTCATCGACATCCAGCGTCTCAAAGTCACCGATGATAACCGCCCGTTCGGTAGCCGAGGCAATCTGGGGAAAGGCATTCAAAAAACGGCCAGGAATACGATTGATGTCAAACAACGTGGGCGGCGCACTGCCATCCTGAGGCACGGTCAGCGCATCGAACTCATCGTCAAGTACGACGTCGGCGAGAAAGACCACACGATCGGTTCCATCCAGCGCTACCTGAAAGCCCGCGATTTCCTCCTCAGGAGCCAGCGGAGCGTTCAGCCGTACGTTCTGGCACTGCAGAACGCCCGGTGACCCGCCGGCTGATGCTGAGGATATGGTGATAAGGCTGAGGGCCAAAGCCCGCATCGTCGTCGATCCAACTGAAGTCACAGCGCGATTCCTTTTTCATGTCTATAACCTGTAGCGCGGGCAGACCGAAAAAGGGATCAGCTATTACAGCGAATGGCGGCGCGTGTGTCCGGGGTAGCGTCTGCGAGGTCTTGCGCCGCTGCGAGAAGGCCCACTGATCCAAGAAGCCGCAATGCAAAACCTGACCCTCAAATTAGACGTCGAACAAACAATTGGAAGTGCTGCTTCCCAATATCGAGTGCGTCAATGCAAGGGCAGGATTTAACAGCATACGAATCGTGAGGAACCGGAACGCAGCATTGTCGTTTTAAGCAAGCAAGTAAGGCTGCTGCTCGATCGTCCTCGTTGCGTTCCTCGAACTGAATAATTTTCACATCACCCTCTGGAAATAGAACACAGGTTTCGAGCTGGCCGCCCCTTGCCTCGATGAAGCGACGGAGTGTAGAAATGAATATATCTGCCTTCTTCTGATGCTCGGCTACAGCTGGTTGACGTAATTTCAGTGTTTCGGCCAGCTGTACCGGCGGTCGGGTCCAGGACCAAGTACCAGCTGCGTTCAAAACGTTTCGGAAACAGACAGGTGCCACACAAACGAAACCTGTTCGGGGTGACCCGGCACCTGGTCCCGGCCCCTCCGTTGTTGCCCAACCAACAAAGCGTTGAAGGCGAAGTCTAGCTGCGGCTTGAGGGATATCCCTGCGGTGCACGATTCCTCTGAGGAAGCACTCAGGCTGCTACTCTGTCAGCGGCTAGAGGTCGGCATGTCGGAACACGACGGGGCCGCTCCATTGGGCACCGTCTCATTCGAACCCACTGGCGAATAGCAGATTGGGGCGGATTTCGATAACAAAATCCACTGGTGCGGATTGATCCTGTCCGCCGTTGGCACGGCCACCGTCGTCACTGACGACAACGGTAAAGGTAGAGGTGCCGGTGGCGTCACACGCGGGCGTGTAACGGAGATTTCCGGATTCATCGAGAGTTGGCAGCGCCTCGAACAGCGAATCGTCTCCTACGCCTGTTACAGCAAACGTCAAGGCCTGACCAGACTCATCAATGGGGCCAGTCGCAGCGAGAGCCCAATTGCGTACGATTTGCGGACCACCGTTTTCGGTGACGGGCGGTGGATCGACGGCTATGAGAAGTGGCGAATCATTCACCGGATTGACGGTAATTGTAAAGTTCTGAAACTCAGAGGCGTTGTCTCCTCCTCTGTCGCTCCCGCCAGAGTCAATCACCCGGACATCGAAGCTGCTTACGCCATTCGCATCAGGCGCGGGATCATAGATTAAGTTTCCCAATGTGCCGATAGTAGGCAGAACGGAAAACAATTCCGGGTTAGAGATGTTTTCGACCTGGTAAAGCAAAGCGAACTGATCAGCCTCATTTTCAGGACCAGCGCTGAAGCTGGCCCAGTTTTCGAGAATAATGCCTCGGTCATCCTCGCTAATTTCAGGTGGCTGGGTAGCTATAAAATTCGGAGCGTCGTTTACCGGTTGGATTTCTAGCCGTATATCAACTAAATGCGGGTCCGTAGAAAATCCACCGAACGCACCAATAGCGGAGGTTATGTCGATGTTTTCGCCGGGTTCCCGCCAGCGCCCATCCCAGAGTCTCGCGGTGAGTGAACCGGCCTGCCCAAAAAAATCGGGAGCTGGAACGAAGCGCACCAGGTCCGTTGATCGGACCACCAGCGCTGACTCATCGCTAAGCTCATCGGGTAGATCGACCCAACCATCCGCGATGCTCTTGTACTGCCAGCGACCCTGAACCGCAGAACTGGCGTCTGAGATTATTGCCGCACCGCCAAATTCATCAGAGTCCAGGAACGCCGCCGCCAGCGTAAAATCAAGGGCGTTTCCATAAGACTCCAGTTCATCCTCGGTTTGGCGTCGAAGGTCAACGGCGCTGGTACGGGAGAGCGGAGTGCCATTGCCGAAAACGACGAACGCGAGGCCGGACTGCAACGCGTCATTCCTATCTCCTACCAGGAAATCGTCAATACCATCGCCGTTAACGTCGCCCGCCTTCGCGACAGCAAATCCAAATTTCTGAGAACCTTGATTCCCTTCAATAACAAACCCATTGCTGCCGTTCAGGGCAGACAAATCTAAATCTGGAGCAAAGTCAACGGTTCTGCCAAAAAGCACATAGGTTCTGCCGGCCAGCGGGGATTCGCCAACTGGTGCATTGGGTGCGCCAATCAACAGGTCATCAACGCCGTCGTTGTTAACGTCACTAGAGAATCTCACCGCGGTGCCTGAGGACTCACCGCTGTCTATTCCTTCGACGATAAAACCATTGCTGCCATCCAGCTCAGCCGCATCGATGTTTGCGGGGAATGGCGATGAGTGTCCAAAAACAACAACGCTGCGACCTGCGCCAGGTCGGCCAGCAGGACTAGCCGTTGGAGATCCCAATACAACATCTGCTATGCCGTCGCCGTTGATATCGCCCGATGCACCAACGGACTGACCTAGATTTCCCGGTGAGGCATTGTCGGTTATCGAAAAGCCATTTATGCCATTGAGACCGCCGAGACTTAGCTGACTGATCGACGGATTGTCGAACCCAAATACGACTAAACCTCCGCTTTCAGTGCCGGGCGAGCCGATCAGTAAGTCATCAAAGTTGTCGCTGTTAACATCACCGGCAGTGCTTACAGATTGGCAGGCGCTTCCGCCCAACTCAAATCCTGATAGTGTGAAACCGTCGCTACCATCCAGCCGAGATAGTTCAAGTTCAGCGGGAAAGCCCTCCGAGCGGCCAAAGACCACATAACACTCCCCTGCAGCGAATAGCCCACCTGGTTCTGCGCTGGGAGCACCGACAACCAAATCGTCTATTCCATCGCCGTTGATGTCGCCCGCCCTGCCTACGGCGCGGCCGGATCGGTCGAGCTCGTCGGCCCCGTTCAGAGCAAATCCGTTGCTTCCATCAAGACTGGAGAGATCGAGAGAAGGGGGGAACGCCGAGTTCTTGCCAAACACTACAAACGCTTGTCCGGCGTAGGATTTGCCTCCGGGCGCGGCGTTGGGTGAACCGACAATAACATCATCCAGTCCATCGCCATTGATGTCGCCAGCCGCACTCACTGCAAAGCCGGCTCGATCGAACTCGTCGAAACCGTTCAAGGCGAAGCCGTTTCTGCCGGTCAAGTTTTCGACCGAAATTTCAGTGTTCGACTGGCTTGTCCGACCAAAAATGACGTAAGCGCTACCCGCCAGCCCAATTCCGTTGGGTGCTGCGTTGTAGGCACCCACGATGATATCGGCTAACCCATCACCATTGACGTCTCCGGCCGCTGCCACTGAGGTGCCTAATCGATCCCCAGTTTCAATGCTGGAAACGACAAAACCGGCGTTGTCATAAACAGAATTCAGGTCAAGTACATTCTGCGCAAGGCCAATTCCCGCCGCCGATAGCCCCACCGCGATCGCAATCGACAGAGAGCGCAGCCTTGGTGCCGTTTGATCTCGCCCGGTCACAATTTTTCACTCGATGGTGTATACCCTTGAGGATGTTTCGGACAAATTGAGCTGAGGCTGGGAGCGTATAGATTCGGCGATTTCGGCGCAGAAGCATTACGAGTTGCTCGGGTGCGGAAGCTGTGATTTCGGAAACCCATTGATCAGCCATTTGTTCAAACCAAAACGCCTCAACTTTCTCTATTGTCGTATGCCAAGTAACGAAGCAAGGACGAAAAAGTTGCGAAATCTCAAAGCCGATAGTCCGTGCTCGGTTATCGCATGCCATAGAGTGTTGAATGTATTGCGATTTAGTAGGCGCTAGGGATCCAAGGCAGTTAATAGTGCGGGGCTGAGCGACTTAATCACTTTAGTCACGTTTCGCAGGAGTTACGTATATTTGTCGGGACAATTTACGATAAAGCCCTTTACCCGGGTTCTGCCCCGTAATTTCGGACGCATCTGAAAAGGCCTGAAATTCCAATCTGGAATTCCCACATGGAAGTCCCACGGAGCACTAGACAGCTTCGGCCTACGATTGCTGCGACCCTGCCCGAACCCCTCGCAAATCGAGCCATGAACGCCTGGACCGCACTAAGGACCTGGCGTCGGTTATTTCCGGAATTATAAAATTCGCCGGTGAACGCCTCAGTTCCATCTAAATGGCGGTAAGACGAATGACATAAGTGGTCGCAAAATCACTGACGAGATTTTGCCGATACCTGTAGCGCATGGTTATGAACTGTGATGCAAAACGCAACGGAACGCCTCGCCATAATACATTTAAAAACAATCAGTTAAAGTCAATTAGACTGGCTGTTAACCAGCGGGTCGGCGGTTCGAGCCCGTCCCGGGGAGCCAATTTTCAGCATTACTTTCAAATACTAGCGGCGTCACACCACGGCGACCTTTTGACTCGGTAAGTTCAGTGCCGGACAGTTTCCGGACCTTGCCCTACACACACGATTTACAGCCTCAATCAACTCTTTATAAGAACAGCTTCGAGACCTAACCTTGGTAACTTATGGGAGCTCAAACCCGTTGGCGAACAGCACGAGGTTGAGGTCTGCGGTGAATATGCCCGAGGTGCCGTCTTCAAACCGCAGGTTAAAGGCCAGTCTTCCATCTGGCGCGAAGCCGTCGTAGCCCCCGCGCGTAGCGAAGCCGAGCGTATCGACCAGGCTCACAACCCGAGCCTCCCCGCGCACGTCAAGAACATCGCCATTTTCAAGCACCACAAACCACTGGTTATTGGGCAAACTCGCGCTTAGGCGGGAAATGGTTCCCGTACCTCCGCTGGAGGCGATCTGCCCAAGCGCGTTGGCAAGGCTGAAACGGCCCTCTCGGTAGCCGGCGGGCAACTGATCTCCCTCCCTGGCAAGCACAGTCAACTCACCGTCGAAGTACTGCCAGATCGAGTTATCGTTTTCGAGTTCGAAGCTGATACCCGGGCCCTCCAGCAGGGCATTGAACAGCACGTGTCCGTTGCCCGAGAACTCAGAGCCCCCAAGGGATCGGAAGGTAGCCCCGGCGATTCCGGGGGCGGGGTCACCTTCAAGCGCAAGGGCCGAGAGTACGCCATCCGCAGAACGACGAAAAATGCCTCTGCGCCTCGTAGCGGGGCTACCGTTATCAGTTACGGCGGCAAAGAATAGAAGCGAACCGTCGGCCTCTAAGGACAGTCGCCCAAAAAGCAGCTCAGTGAAAAACTGAGGTGGCTCCAGGCCTGGGATTTCCTGCCCGTCGGCGATGACGAGCTCGGCTTCGCCGCGGCCTTTGCCACCCAGCCAGATGCCTGGGAACTCGCTGTCGCCGTCAGCATACTGACCGTAGAAGGCTAGAATTGGCCCTCGAACCACGCCGTCAAAGACCTGTGAGATGGTTGCACCAGCGCCTATGGAGGGCACCGGATCGCCGGTTCGACTGACCAGCGTAGGCTGTTGATCCAGCGCGGAAGCCAGATACAGGGCGTCCGTATCGGACGTGGCGCCGTCGAATATGGAGCTTGAAAAGAGGATCTCACCATCGTCGGAGAGAAAGGGAAGGAACTGAGTGAGATCAAAAACCCCGCCGCTGATTCCAGGCGCCGGATCGCCAGACACACCAAAGGCGCTAATGGTCTCCGTCTCGATGTCGGCCACCACGATGGCGTTTTTGCTGTTGCCATTAACGCCCGTGCCTGAAACTTGAAACCGGATTCCTGTAAGTCCAGCTTCTGAGATCGGATGGGGCTGGCTGGCAATGGATTCAGCCACAGATCCACCGGTACCGGGCACCACGTCACCAACTTCGATGAGCGGCATAAACGGCCCATCGAGTGTTTGCTGCGCCCAAAGTCCGCGAATGCCGCCGGCGTTCACGATCACCGCCGCCTGGCCACGACCGTTAATGGCGTAACGTTCCGGCGATTCAAACTGAACCCCTGCCCGGTCTGGCACCGGATCGCCGTCCAACAGCAGCGGGCGGATCGTAAACGGTTGCGCGCCGATGGCCACGCTGCCGAGCAACAGGCAGCTCCCAATTGCACTTATTCCAAACTTCGTCACATCGACAATCCTGGTGGGTCCAGTTATTGAAGCGCGACGCCGGAAAAAAGCGGATCACGGCGGCGGGAGATCACTCAGCACTTGAGTGAAAAAGTACACATCGCGTACCCACGAAACTGACATCCTGAACGCTATAGCAAACACCGCATAATCGATGTTTCGGGCGTCCTGAAAGCGGATGGCGGTGCGGCCCATGAACGACAGCTCCCGTAGGTCTAGGACGCTGCTCGCTGCCGGAGCGCTAAGTACCTGGTTTGCTCTTCCAGCCCTAGCCGCTGTCGCCAAGACGTTCAAGCATCTCCGCCAGCTGAGCAGCTAGGCCCAGGCCATAGGCACCGGTAACCTGACTCACAAAATCGGAGCATGAATCTAGCGTTTCCCTAATCAGCCAACACATCATCAATCGCTGCGTTCACCTTCGCTTCGCAGCTGTCCATGGGATTGTTGGAGAAGCAAGCAATAACGATGCCCGATTTGGGGAACGCGACACTGAATGTGGATGTATCGATGTCGCCTCCCGAGTACCACAGCGACGGTTGGCCGCCATGAACTCCATGCACAAGACCCAAGGCATCGTTTGTCTTGTCATGATGAAAGGTTCGGCGCCTCTTCATTAAAGACCAGAAGTGTTGACCGAAGACGTCATGCGAGAGTAGTTCCGCCTGCCATTTCCTCCAGTCACTCATGGTGCTCATGACGCCGCTGCCACCATAATGCGGCGAGTTTCTGCGAATCGTCATCAGTGCGTCGCCTGGAGCTACCTGGATGCCCGCATGCTGCGTTAACTCCCGTATGGCCTCAGATGAGCGCGGCAGATAGGCGTTGGCACGCTGTGGAATCACCGAAGTAACGTCGTCGTTGACGATCGAGTGATCCATTCCCAGAGGCTCGAACACCTTCAGCCGAACCACCTCGCGAAACGGTTGGTCATAGGCTTCCGCAACGATTCGTGCGATGAGCATGTAGTTGATGTTGGCGTACTGCCAAGCCGTTCCTGGCGCGAAAAGGAGATCTGGTACCGATAGGCTCGCTTCGATGGCATCGTCCGTAGTGAAGTAGTGGAAAGTCGTCCACGGTTGTCCGGATTTCCTCGGCACTGCGGTGTATTCGGTGAGTCCACTCGTCATATAGGCAAGATGGGCGATGGTAAGGTCTTGGCCATAGTGCGCGGCCGCTGGAACCCACCGGGCCACGGCATCGTCAAAACTGACTCTTCCATCCTTTACAGCGTGGACCAGCGCTGCGGCGGTGATCTGTTTGGAGAGCGATGCAAGATGGAAAATCGTGCGATCTGTGATCGGTGTCGCCTGTTCGATATTTGCCGCGCCAACGCTTTCCTCACGAATGATCTCCTCTCCGCGCGAGACGCTGAGTATGTAACCCGGAGCATCCATTCGCTCGTCAGCATCAACCTGCCCGGCAAGGGCGGTGCCAAGGATGTCGTTTCCCCGCTGTTGCAGAACAAGGGCCGAGATTCCGCATATCATTAGCGCAGTCGCGAGCAACACTC
Source organism: Pseudomonadota bacterium (assembly GCA_039033415.1). Classification (NCBI taxonomy): domain Bacteria; kingdom Pseudomonadati; phylum Pseudomonadota; species Pseudomonadota bacterium. The sequence continues at coordinate 46,924 of JBCCCR010000013.1, forward strand.
GCCACGTCATTGTTCTTACGTCACGCATTTGCCAAATCTTTCGCGATAGACCGAGGGCGCGGTGCCGAGGAGGCGCTCAAAAGCACGCCGGAACGTGTCGGCGTTGCTATACCCCACATCGCGAGCGATGCGATCGATTGGGGCCGTTCCTCCTAACAGAGCTTGAGATGCCGCCTCGACGCGCATGCGTTCGATGTGTTGCGTTGGTGTCTCTCCGACTAGCTGCGAGAAACGTCGGCGGAATTGTCGCTCACTCAAACCGACGCGTTCGGCGAGCATGAAAGAGGAAAGCCCCTGCGCGAGGTTGTCCGCCATCCACGCGATGAGTTCCGAAAACTCTCGGCTCCCGGCAGATTGGCTTTGAAGCACCGTCGAGAACTGGCGCTGATCACCGGGTCTTTTCAAAAACACCACCAGGTGCCTCGCGACGTCGGACGCAACTTCCGGACCCAGGTCGTCCTCTATCAAGGCCAGCGCAAGGTCAATGCCCGAACTCACTCCTGCTGCCGTAAACAGCTGACCCGTTCTGACGAACAACGCGCCGCGGTCGACCCTTAGAGCGGGAAATTTCTGCTGAATGTCGTCGGCATGATGCCAGTGAGTCGCGACGCGTTCTCCATCGGCCAGCCCGGTCCTTGCCAGGATGTACAAACCGGTACAGATGCTGCCGTAGCGTCTGAGGTAACGCGCCTGTTCCCTGATCCAATCGACATTTTCTTCGGGGAAGGAAGCCGCTCTTGAACCCTCGCCGCCCGGAATAACCAGCGTGTGCAGTGGTGGACAATTTGAAGTAGAGGTATGAGGCTCAATGCGCGTACCGTTCGACATACCCACCGGCTTTCCATCATGGGTGATGACGACGATCTCATAGGGTTGTAAGCCTATCTTGTTGAGGTCATTCGCCTCGTTGAACGCATCGATAGGTCCAAATAGGTCGAGTGCCTGCACGTTGTCAAAGGCAAGAAAGCCGATTCGCTTTGGTTGTCTTGAACTCATGCAAAAATGCTAGCACCAGCATGCCGTGTCCGTCAGGTCATATAGCAGGAAAAATTGGACAACGTGGCCATAGGTTGTTCTCTCGACTCCAAGGCGCGTCTCTGATTTTGGTGAAAGCCACTTTTGACACTACGGAACGCGTTGCCTCCATAAACGCAGAGCTCTTACAATCGGAGCATGTCCCTTCTAACTGGACAACAGCTCAAATCGGTAATTCGGGTGGGTCACCTCTCCCAGGAATGCGTCTGCGAGGACGACTTCTCTGAGATTATGACCAAAGAAATATTGCGCGCTTTCGACTCAAAGTCCGGCGTATTTCTGGAGTTCGAGTCCACCGGCGGCGAGGTCCGGCTGGGAGACTCCATTTCCTTTGGTTTAGACAACGTACACTCGACTCGCTACAGCGATCACTACCATCATTTGGACCCCTGCTACCAAGCGTTCGCCCTGAAACAATCGGGGGGAGAGCAGGCTTCGATCTCGACTGCTCAGATAGTCAGCAGCCAGCGCGAATTCATGAATTCTGAGTATTACCAGGACTTTCTCAGGCCGGCTAAGGTCCATGAGAGCATGATTTTTGGTCTCGGAAGCTCTAAAGCTCCGGTCGGGCTTATGGGCCTCCATCGGCGGCACGGCCACACATTCTATTCTGACGCCGAGCACACGATGGTGCGGCTTATCCGTCCGTACCTGACCGCGGCGGTGAGGTATCGGCAGCGCGAACGTGAGCTTGCACGCCAGCAACGGCTGAAGAACCTTCTTCTCCAGTCTTCCAGCATTCAGGGCTATTTGCTGTTGGACCAGCGTTTGGTTTGTCTCGAATCCCAGGGCAACCTGGGCGTGCTGGACAGCACCGCACTGCGAGACCTGACCCGCCAGGCCGGAGCCTGCGTCGAAGAGGCCCTGCCTGGCCGTCTGGTTTCTCATCTTCGCAATTGCCTGCAGGACCATGAGATCAGCCATCTCGAGATGTTCGACAACCTGTCACCCAAAGATCAGGTTCGGGTCGCCGTGATTGACGCGGAACAGGGCGACCGCAACATCCTGATTACCGTTCTGAATCCGAATACTCATATATCCAGCGATGACCGGATACGGTATTTCGGCCTGACTGCACGCCAGGAAGAAATTGTGCATCTTGTTGAGCAGGGCCTTACCAACGCTCAGATTGCCGCTTTGCTCAGCATCAGCAGCAAGACCGTCATCAACCACCTCACCGAGATTTATCAGAAGACTCGGACTCACAACCGCACTAGCCTCCTGCGTCAGCTGTTCGTCTGAGTCGACTGCAAAAACAGCTCTAGGAGTACATTCCTATGGCTGATGCGACTTGCCCGAGCTACCCTGTAGCGTCGCGTATTTTTCTGGAGGGCCCCATGTTGAAGCTTAAACGACACAACGCACGAAGCGTGCGAATGCTGGTGCTGCTTGGCGGTGTGCTGGCGGTTCAGACGAGCCTTGCGCAGAACGCGCTGGAAGAAATCGTCGTGACAGCCACCAAGCGAACTGAGTCTTTGCAGACCATCCCCTTGAGTATTTCCGCCATTTCTGGCGAGGAGCTTCAGGCTCGCGGCATGACGGAGTTCTTCGACTACGCGGTAACCATTCCCAACCTGTCTTTTGGTGCGGCTACCGACGGCGTCTTGTCGGGTCGTTCTATCTCATTGCGGGGCATACAAGGCAGCAATACAACCGGCTTTTACATCGACGATACGCCGATCACTGAGACCATCGACCCCAGAATTCTGGAGGTAGAGCGAATCGAAGTACTCCGAGGCCCTCAGGGAACGCTGTATGGCGGACGATCGCTGGGCGGAACGATCCGTCAGATAACGCGCCAGCCGCAATTCGATGTCTCCGAGAGCCGGCTGCGCACAGGCTTATCCAGCACCGACGAGTCTTCCGATCTGAACTTCGTTGTCTCGGGTTCGACCAATGTGCCTCTGTCTTCCTCCGCAGCTGCCATCTTTTCGATTCTCTACGAGGAAAATGCGGGAGCCTTTGATCGTGCCGTCGGCACCATACCCGATCACTTGGGTGCTCCGGCGACGCTGGATGGATCCCCGCGCTCGGTCCGCCGCGACGTCGATGACCGAACCACATTGGCAGCCCAGGCCAGTTTTCTCATCGAGACGACCAGCGGGTGGTCGATTGCGCCCAGGCTGATGTACCAGAAAACCGAACTGGACGGCTTTCCGCTGGCCGACATAGATCCGGACAACTTCACCCAGAATCGCGATTTCGACACTCCCGAGGGGGGCGAAGACGAGTGGTATCTGGCGACGCTCAATTTGAAAAAGGACTTCTCGGCGGGGAGTTTTGTGTCGGCAACGTCCTACTTTGATCGCCAAACCTTCGAATTCGAGGGGTCGGGCTCATTTATCAACTTCCTGCAGGCGCTTCCCGGCGAGTTTGGGGGCTTTGGTCTGTTCGACGTAATCCCGGTCACACCCGTTGCCTCGCCGATCTTCCAAACGCTGAATTTTGAGTCTTTGACTCAGGAATTTCGTTTCGCTTCCGATCTCTCGGGCCCAATGAATTTTGTTGTCGGTGGGTTTTATCAGGACACCGACGACGACGAGGCGTTTCAACCGAGAAACATCGCTTCCGGTCTTGAAGACAACTTCCGGTTGCTGCAAACGACACTCGGGATCCCAGGCCCTATCGAAGACATCTGGCCTTTCGGCGACCTGGTTTTTACGTCGAATCGGCCGAGCTCGGTAGAGGAGCTCGGAGTCTTCGGGGAAGTAACCTACGACTTCAACGACCGGTTGACTGGGACGTTTGGTGCGCGCTGGTTTGACACCCAGGTAGAGTTTTCCGAGCGTCAGGCGGGGCTGGCGGCGGGCGTACCCCTGGCCAACGACGCGAGCCTGGACACAATCGCCGCAACAACTGGCGGTCAGACTGACAGTGGGTTTATCTTTAAAGCGGCGTTGGAATATGAGCTGGGCGACAGTACCTACCTCTATGGTTCTGTGGCCGAGGGATTTCGCATCGGCGGCGCCAATGGCCTGATTCCCGATTCCCTGGGCTGCCCGCAGAACCTCATCGACCTAGGGCTTGAAGGCGTCGACACATCACAGTTTGAGTCCGATGATCTGGTGAGTACCGAAATTGGTCTCAAAATGGAGCCGACAACCTGGTCGAGGCTCAACGTTTCGCTGTTCCATATTGACTTTGAGGATATCCAACAGCCTGTTCAGCTGACCTGCGGCTTCCAGTTTGTCGGAAACTTCGGCGCGGCTCGAAGCCAAGGCGTGGAAATCGAATACACCGCCCGCCCAACCGACCGATTGGGCCTCTCGCTGAACTTTGGCTATACCGATGCCGAATTTACCGAGACAACCTTTGGGGGTGCACTCAACTCAGACGGTGACGCACTGCAGTTTGTGCCGGAAATCACGGCCTCCGCCGCCTTTGACTATCTGGTGCCCAACGCCTGGGGCGCGTTCGATCTGATCGTCAACGGAGACTTTAGCTACGTCGACGACAGCATCAGTCGAGTCAATTCCATCGAGCGCCCCCGCGACTCGTATGAGTTTGCCAACCTACGCTTCCGGCTGGCCAATGATCGGTATGGGTTTACGTTTTTCATTCGTAACCTGACCAACGACATTGCCAACCTGGCCGACAATCGATCGTTGGCAGCCGAAACGCCCGGGCGCCCGCGGTTTGTGGTTTCCCGACCGCGTACGGTTGGCCTGGAGTTCAATGTCGATTTCTGAAGACAGTACGGCGGGCGAACATGTTTCGCTAAGCGACGGTACGCGGCTCTACGTCGAGCAACATGGGAGTGAAGGTGTGTGCCTGGTGATGATCCCGGGCTGGGCCTACAGCTGTGAGGTGTTCAGACCAGCCCTTCCCTACCTGGCAAAAAATCATCGTGTTGTGATGTACGACCCTCGAGGTCACGGCCGCAGCTCAGCAGCCAGTGATGGTCACAACTACCGCCAGCACGGTGACGACCTCGCGGAGTTAATAGGTTTGCTCCGCCTGCATCAGGTTGTGCTGGTGGGCTGGTCGCTGGGCGTCTACGATGCTCTGAGCTACGTGCAAGCCTATGGAAACGAGGGCGTCCTGGGACTCGTCCTGGTCGACGAATCTCCTCAAATCATCCGAAGCGACGAGAATGCATGGGGCGAAGGTTCCGAGGAAGAAGTCGCCGGACTGATTAGCCTCGTCCGCAGCAGTTTTCTTGGGTTTTTCCGGGACTATATGGTGAGCGGTTTCGTGGAGCCGCCGCCTGGCGATGTGGTCGACAGGTTTGTCGATGCGGCGGAAACGCTTACGGCGACCCAGGCCGCTGACTTGCTGCAGGATGCAACCCGATATGACTTCACAGATCTACTCAGAAGCTTGGACGATGTGCTTCCGATACTCCATGTTCTTCGGGAGGACTGGTCGGTGCAGGCGACTCGCTGGATCGAGCAGAATCAGCCGTCGGCCAATCACTTTACGCTGGGCAATCACCTGATGCTGATGGAATTTCCCGATCAGTTCTCCAACCGGGTGATGCAGTTTGTCGATTCCGTGGGCGCGTGACCGAGTATTCACCGCAGAGATTGCCGTGGTCCAAATTGCTGGTCATTGCTGCCGCTGCCCTGCACCTAGCGTCCTGCGGCTCAGCTCAGAATCAGACGCTTGAACCCGCGTTGAATCCGACGGAGTTGACCGCCAGCGAGGCTTTGCCTCTGCTGCGCTCTGGGCAACTGAGTGTCGAGGCCTACGCTACGAATCTACTGGATCAGACCCAACAGCACAGCCAGTCTTTCAATGCGTTTCTAGCCGTCGACCGAGCGGCGGTGCTGGAAGCATCCCGGCAGGCCGATACGCAGCGGGCCAACGGCCAGGCCCAGGGCGCGCTCTTTGGTATTCCCATCGCTCTGAAGGATCTCATCGTTACTAGAGACCTCCCGACGACCTTTGGCACTGCTCATTTTTCGGGTTATCAGGCTGAGCGCAACGCCCCGCTTGTCGATCGACTGCTGGCTGCCGGGGCGATCATCATTGGGAAAAACAACAACCAGGAGTTGGCATACGGATCCAATGGCTACAACGCCCACTACGGTCAACAGCTGAATCCCTATGACTCCGCGCGCATCGCCGGCGGCTCCTCTGGCGGAGGCGCGGCCGCCGTCGCGGCACGGATGGTTCCGATTGCGCTCGGGAGCGATACGGCCGCATCGATTCGAGTGCCGGCCGCATTCACCGGACTCTACGGATTTAGACCCAGCACCGGACGCTACGACCTGTCCGGCGTTTGGCCCATCGCACCGACGCTGGATACCGTTGGGCCGTTAGCGCGTTCTCCCCAGGATCTGACGCTCATCGACTCCGTACTGGCTGACGATTTCTCCGAGCTGCCGAAGCTAAACCTTAGGAACCTGCGGCTAGGAGTGCCGCAAACGTATTTTCAGGTCAGCAGCAGCCAGGAGATGCGGAAAACCTTTGAGCAGTTTCTTGGGCGCTTAGAGCAGGCAGGAGTGACGCTCGTACGCGCCGACCTTCCGCGGGCAAGAGAACTGACTGACGCGGGCCTTTACCCCATTTTGTTTCATGAAACCTACCCTGCGGTGACCGCGTTTCTGTCTCGCTGGGCCCCTGAAACAAGCATCGAAACGTTGCATCAGTCGCTCGGCTGGGACGTCAAGGTGTTGTGGGATGAATTTGTGATGCCGAACGCACCAGGTGCTATTCCGGAAGCCGTCTACCGAACCGCTATTGAGGAAGTTCGGCCGGCCATGCAGAAGAGCTACGACGATTATTTTCGGCAGCATCGGGTGGCAGCACTGATTTTTCCGGCAACGGCCGATTCGGCGCCGCCGGCCAATCCACCAAACCCTCAGGAAACCACGATCGACGGCAAGACCGTTTCTATTTTCGTCAACGACGAAAATTCTAGCCCAGGGGCGCTTGCGGGACAGCCAGGCGTGGTGCTCCCGATAGCGTTAAGCAGTCAGGGATTGCCGCTAGCGGTTTCGCTCGATGGAAAGCGTGATCGAGACAGGGAGTTATTGGCGGTTACGGAACTCCTTGCGACGTTGCTTACCCCGTTGTCGCCGCCTCAACTTTGACTCAAAGCCCGACTTGCGGGGTCAGATGAATGAAGCCTATCGGCTAACCATTTGTGCCTCACTAGTCTGACTCTGACGGCTTCGACGCCAAAATTTTATCGGCTGTTTCGCGGGCTTGACCAGCGCAGCGATCAGGGCATGAGCTCCACTCGAGGATCAGGACTCAAGGATTTTGTCGTTTTCTACCGACTTCTGCGTAGAATCTTCTCGAACAGACCACGTTAGAAATGACCTTGTTATTCGTTGATCGGCCGTGACCTGTCAGTCGACGCCTGGTATCCCAAGGAAGCCTCATGCCAAAACCACTACTGACCATCCTTCTGCTCGCGGGACTGAGCTTCGACGCGATCGCCCAGCTTTCCAGCACCTTTACCTACCAGGGGCAGCTGGAGTCGGGCGGCCAGCTCGCCAACGGCAACTTTGATTTCCGTTTTGTTTTATTTGACGCGCCCTCGGACGGCGCCGAGGTTGGAATTCCGTTCGAGATTGACTCTGTTAACGTCTTGAACGGTACCTTCATCGTGGAGCTGGATTTTGGCGACACGCCTTACGACGGCACCCAGCTATGGCTGGACATCGCCGTCCGCCCCGCTTCGGGACCCGGCGAACCTTACACCGGGCTCACGCCGCGGCAAAAGGTTACCGCCGTCCCCTATGCGCTCCATGCCGACATGGTGGCAACCAACGCGATTTCCGCCGCTGAGATTGCCGACGGCGCCGTGGGGCCCGCCGAAATCGCGGGCGGCGCTGTCGGCGCGCCGGCTTTGGCCGGGGCAGCGGTAGGTACACAAGCGATCCAGGACGGAGCAATTACCCAGGCAAAGCTTGCGGCCAACTCGGTTTCGTCGGCGCAGGTGGTTGACGGTAGTCTCGGCGCCGCTGACGTCGCGTCGGACCAGATCCAGCTGCGCGTTCGCGGCTCCTGCGCTGCGGACACTTATCTCGCAGGCGTTAACGCCGATAGTTCGGTGCAATGCGTCGGATTGCCCTATGGGCTTGCCCGGTCCGTCACCTCAAATGTTGGAACTTTTGGCGGTGAGGTTGCTGTGGTGGTGGGCGATGGAAACCGTCCGCTGGTTTCCTTTTACGACGGGCTGACCACCGCCCTGCGTCTCCTGGACTGTCTCAACGACGTCTGCAGCGCAAGCGAAACTCGCACGCTGGACAACAACGGGGTGGTCGGCCGCTTTTCCGATATGGCCCTGCGGGCCAACGGTCTGCCGGCGATCAGCTATATCGATAGCGGCGGTGATCAGCTTAAGTTTTATGACTGTGCCGACGCGCGTTGCACGACAGGCGTGGCACGAGAACTGGCCGGCGTGGGAACCGCCATCCAGGCAACCAGTATCGCTGTTAGAAACAACGGCCGCCCCATCATCAGCTACCACAACGGAGTCACCGACTCCCTAAACGTCTATGACTGCACGAACTCCACATGCACCATCGGCACGGCCCGGACGCTCGACGCCACCGCGTCCGTGGGCTTTCAGTCGAGCGTCGCGATCGGCGTGGACGGGTTTCCCGTCATCAGCTACTACGACGGTGACAACGACCGACTGAAACTCTACGCCTGTAACGGCAGCACCTGCAGCGCCGGTGCGGCTCGGACCCTCGATAGCGACGGCAACGTCGGTTTGTTCACGGCAATCGCCATCAAGTTAGACAATTTCCCCATCGTCACCTACTACGACTCTACCCTTGACCAGCTGAAGGCCTACCGCTGCAGTAACTTCGTTTGCTCTTTTGGCACAGACGTTGTCCTGGATACGCTGAGCAACGTCGGCGGATTCAGCAGCATTGTGGTTCGGCCCGGCGGCTTGCCGATTGTGAGCTACATCGACAACACCAACGGCGATCTCAAGCTTTACGACTGCCTGGACAGCAACTGCAGCAGCGGCATCGCCCGGCGCCTCGACCAGCGTACCGTACTGGCCGGCCCCACCAGCATCGCGCTATCTGAGGAAGGTTTTCCGATCATCGCCTACGAGGACAACACGTCGTCCACGGTTCGTCTGTATCGCTGCGGCGATGCAGCCTGCGAACGGTAATCGCAGTTTCTAATCATAAGGGTTCCGCACACGGTGCCAGGTCCGAACGGCAGTGTTAAAGGGTAGCTAAGGCCTAAGACGGTCTGGGATCAGAGAGCCCCGATGTCACGTACGAGATTTTGGCAAATTGAGCGATGTTCGGTCGTCTCCTGTTGCGGAACGTATGGTCGGGCGCCGGTACGAGCCCTTCCCAACGAACAGACTTCCCAAGCTCTCTTAGCGCGATCGTCGGTACCAATCTGCTAGCGCTCGTCCAATAGCGTACGGCTGGTCCTCCTGCACAAAATGACGGCCAGCACCGATGTACGTCACCTCGATGTTTTTGGCCTTTCCGACCCAGTAATCGGCGGTGCTCGGCGGATTCAACGTGCCGGGGCGCGCATAGAGAAAAAGCCAGGGTATATCGGTCTGCTCCAGCCACTGGTTGTAGGCCGAGACCACGGCTTTCGTATCCGTCGGAACGCCGCCGATCGGCATCATCGCCGGCCAGCTCGCGAGAAATTTGCGAGACTCCGACGTGCGGAACGGCATTCGGTAGTGATTGTGGATCTGCTCGGTCAGCGGCCTCACGACCGCTTGCGGTAGCGCGGACTCGATAAAATAGTTTTCCTCGATGATTTCCCGCGGGCCACTGACCGGCGCCCGCACTCGCCGGAAAAAGGCCGCAGAACCGGGCTGCAGCGCATCGTAGCTATCCGCCGGCATCGTGGGCGCTACAATCGCTTCCATCGTGGCGATGGCGCGAACCTTGTTTGGATGCAGACGAGCATAGTGCAGGCCGAGCGCTGAGCCCCAGTCGTGCATGACCAGCGTAAGGCGTTCCAGGCCCAGTGCGGCGATGAACCCAGCCACCAGCTCATAGTGCTCCTCGAACGTCATCGCTGACTCCTGCGCCGCGGATTGGCCAAAACCCAGCAGATCCATAGCAATAACTCTGCCCTGCCCCTCCAGATGCGGCATGACGTTCCGCCAAAGATAGGACGACGTCGGAACACCGTGCAGAAACAGGATCGGGTCACCCTGGCCCGCCTCGACGTAGGCCAGCTCAAACCCATGCACGGTGACGCCTTTTCTCGGAAGAGTCGGCTCGGACTCAATGGGCAGGGGTGGCGCCTTAAAGCCCGCATAGGCCTCGTTGGCGCCCGACCCCGAGGCGAAGGCCAGTAGGCAAACAAGAAGCCATGTCGTTGTTAGCCGATTGAAGGATCGAGTTATTTCTCCTCTATACGCGCGCAAGTCGGGCATGACGGTTATGCACTCCGTTGTTTGACGGCAAATCGCTATAGCAAAACGCATTAGCCAAACGGGCTGTGGAAATGTCGACGGACCCCCCGGACAGATCGACCAATCCTCAAAGAGCGGAGTCATCGAATGCAGCCCCAACCACCTAACCGAAGCGGGATCTGATAACGTGGTCGACGGTACACGTTGAGAACCGGAGCAAGCTGAATGAAACAGGTGTGGAGTCGAGTTTTTCTTGTCGTTGCTCTAGTGGCTGGAAGTGCTGCCCAGGCGGCCTGGGAGCCACCGGCACTCAGCGAAGAGGACACTCAGCGTGCCGAAAACATGTACCAAACCTACTGCGCGCTCTGTCACGGCAAGGATCGCGAGGGCTATGCTGCCGATCACGCCCCATCCCTTCGATCAAAATCCCTCCTGAGCACCGGGCTGCCCAACTTCGTTTACATGACCATCGGTTGGGGTCGCGCAAACACCGCGATGGAAGGCTACAGTGAAGAAATGGGCGGGCCCTTAAGCCGGGAAGATATCGGGCTGTTGACGGTCTGGCTGGCCCAGGTAGAACCGGTTGAGTTCATCGAGTTGTCCAGCAAATCAGTTGCCGGGGATGCCGCGCGAGGCGCTACGATCTATGCGGAAAACTGCGCCGAATGCCACGGTGAAACGGGCCAGGGTGTCACCGCGCCCTCGCTTGGCGATCAGGCCCTGCTCGCCCACGCCTCCGATCAGTTTCTGCGTTACGCCGTCGTCAACGGCCGCGATGGCACGCCGATGAAAAGCTTCTCGGATGTGCTCAGCGACGAACAGATCGACAACGTGGTGGCCTACCTGCGCAGTCAGTCTTCCGGCTGGAGCCCGAACCCACCGAAGCTTGTGAGCCCACCCTCACCCGATCAGTACGTACTGAACCCGGAGGGCGAGACGCCCACTTTCACGCTGCGGGAGGATCGCTACGTGCCTGCGGCCGAGGTGGTCGCGGCACTGGAGCAGAAAAAACGGTTCATTTTGCTCGACACCCGTCCCGCGTCAGCCTGGCAGCGCAGTCATATCCCCGGCGCTGTGCCCATGCCTTATTACCGGGAAAAGGAGCGTGCGGGAGAGAATCTACCCAACGACGGCACGTGGATTGTCGCTTACTGCGCGTGCCCCCATGCCGCCTCAGACTTTGTCATCAACAACCTCCGCGAACTCGGCTACCAGAAAACCGCTGTCATCGATGAGGGCATTCTGCGCTGGACGTCGATGGGGCTGCCGGTGACGACCGGGGCGGCGATGGCGCCGGACGGTTAACGCGAACTTGCCATCGTTGGATTGATTGGAGGCACCCGCTTGCCGACGGGTCTTCGCATGCGAAAATTTTTCATTGGGATTTTGGTCGTTGTCGCCCTCGCCTAACTCGGCCTTTTCTTGGCGCGTGCGGGAAACGCCACGCTTGATCACGGCGATGAGCTCGACACAGGCATGTACGGAACCGTAGCAATCTTTGGCGCCACCGGAACGATCGGAGACGGCCTGCTCAAGGCAGCGCTCAACGATCCCAAGGTGAAGGCGATTCGGGTGATCACCCGCCGACCATCACCACGTATCGAAGCGGGCGTTGCTACCGGCAGAGTCACCATGACCATCCACAAAGACTACCTGGACTATGCCGGGCTTCTCGACTCGCTCGCCGACGTCGATACGGTTTTCTGGGCGATTGGTATCAGTTCGAGGGGTGTCGATGAGCAGAGGTACCGGGAAATCCACGTGGACTACCCTTCTCGGTTCTTGACGGAGTGGATGGCCGTGAGCCAAAAGCCCAGCGCTTCGTTCCACTACGTCAGCGGTAGCGGTGCTAAGGCCGAATCCCGCATGATGTGGGCTCGAGAGAAAGCGCACGCGGAATCGCAGCTGGCTAATCTTGCTGCCGGTTCAAACGTCCGGGTGGTGTCCTATCGGCCGTCCGCCATCCTGCCGACCGAGGCCGAGGCAAACCTCGGCCATCGCTTGCTTTACGCCGTCCTTTCCCCGATCAAAGCAGCGGTTGCCGCCGAGTCAATCGGACGGGCGATACTGGAAGTCAGCGCAAGAGGCGAGGACTATCCCAATGGGACCATCCTGGAAAACCCACAAATCATTTCACTCGATACGGCGTATCTCGAACGCCATCCGTAGCGCGAACCCGACGGACGAGGCGCATGGGCATTCCCGTGCTGGCAGCTCCCCCTTCCGAGGGCTGGGTATCTCGTTTGCAGGGTCTATCAGGAGGATTCGGATGTCGATGACATTAGAAACTGAAGACATCGGTCGCTGATTTCACCCTCTACTACTCGGGAATCTAGCTAAACTCCAGCACGCTCACATCCCATGACTCCGGCGCTTCAAAGCCCAGGAGGTTGATCGCGGTAGCGGCGAGATTGCTCAGTCCGAAACCAGCGTCTTCCCGCAGCCCGACGGCGCCATCGGAAACGTTGTCGTAAAGAATAAAGGGCACTGGGTTCAGGGTATGGGAGGTCTTTGACTTGAACGAGCCGTCGTCGTTTCGTTTCGGTTCGCCCGCTTTGTCCAGCTCAAACATTTGGTCAGCGTTGCCGTGGTCGGCCGTGATAATGGCGACTCCGCCCATCTCATCCACAACCTTGAGCACCCTACTCAGGGCGAGGTCTACCGCTTCCACCGCAATCATGGTCGCCGCGAAGTCGCCGGTATGCCCAACCATGTCCCCGTTCGCGAAATTCACCCGCAGGAATCGATACTCGCCGGATCTCAACCGGCTGATGAGTTCGTCGGTTACCTCAGCAGATTTCATCCAGGGGCGCTGTTCGAAAGGAATCACGTCGGACGGGATCTCTACGTAGGTTTCCAGGTCATCGGAAAACTTGCCGCTGCGATTGCCGTTCCAAAAATACGTGACGTGCCCGAACTTCTGCGTCTCCGCGATGGCAAACTGCGATACGCCGCTGGCGGCAAGGTATTCCCCCATGGTCTCTTTGATGGCCGGTGGGAACACCAGAAAACGCTCCGGGAGCTGCAGATCACCGTCGTACTGCAGCATCCCCGCATAGGTCACCTTCGGGAAGCGGACTCGGTCAAACGCCTCGAAATCTTCCTCTACGAAGGCGCGGCTGATCTCGATGGCGCGGTCACCGCGAAAATTGAAAAACACCACGCTGTCGTTGTCTTCGATGAGACCGATGGCCTTCCCGTCTTCCGCAATCACAAACGGCGGCAGGTCCTGATCGATCACTCCAGGCTTTTGCTGGCGCAACGCGGTGATGGCCTCGGCGGCAGACTCGAACTGCGGCCCCTGACCCAGCACGTGGGTCTGCCAGCCCCGCTCAACCATGCTCCAGTCGGCCTCATAGCGGTCCATGGTGATGTTCATCCGTCCGCCGCCGCTGGCGATCCGAACATCAAAATCCACCTCCCGCACCTGCTCCAAAAATCGCTCGAAGGGCTCAACGTATTCCAGCGCGGAGGTCTCTGGGACATCGCGCCCGTCCAGCAGGATGTGTACCCTAACCCGTTTCTGCCCGTCCTGCTTCGCGCGCTGGATCAGCGCCTGCAGATGGTTGATGTGTGAGTGGACGTTGCCGTCGGAGAACAGACCCATGAAATGCAGCGTGGAATCGTGGTCCCTGCTGTTTTCGATCACCTCTCGCCAGGGCTGCCCCTGGAAAAGCGCTTCGCTGGCGATGGCCTGGTTGACCAGCGCCGCACCCTGTTCGTAGACCTGGCCAGCCCCCATGGCGTTGTGGCCTACCTCCGAATTGCCCATGTCGCCGTCACTGGGCATGCCTACGGCGGTACCGTGGGCCTTCAGCGCCGTGTTGGGATATTGGGCCAGGAGCCGATCCAGCGTCGGCGTATTGCCGTGGTAGATTGCGTTGCCTTCTCGATTGGCCGACAGTCCCATACCGTCCATGACCACCATCAGGACCGGACCGTTAATTCCTGGGAAGGTGGGGTGTTGCTTTAACATCGCGTTTTCTCCGTACTCGATGCCAGGGTTGCTGGGAGTTCAGTGCTCGCCGGAGCGCTATTGTCTCTCAGGTCGGCAGCGACGTCATGAAAAATCCCGCCTGTGCTGCCGGTCGGCGGTTTTCCGACGCAGTCCAGGGTAGCCGCCCCGCTCGATTGTCTGTTCCAATACAGCGATGGGAAAAAGCCTCCGATTTGAACGCGTGGCGGTGCTCGGCGCTGAGGTCACCGGGATTGATCTCACCGACGATCTATCCAATGAGCTCATTGCCGAAATCGACGAGGGCCTGCTGGAGCATCGCGTGCTGTTTTTTCGGGACCAGGATCTTTCCGGCGACCAGCTGGTTGCGCTGTCCCGTCGCTTTGGTGAGTCGTTTGTGCAGCCGGCGCTGGCGGATCGTTTCCAGGAACTGCTGATCATCGAGACCAACAAAAATCGGCCTCCCTACCTGAACACCTTTCACCAGGACATGACGGGGCTGCCTGAGCCGCCCGGTCTGCATTTTCTTCATGCCCTGGTAGTCCCCGAGGGCGGCGGTGACACGATGTGGTCGTGCAACTACGCGGCCTATGAGGGGCTGTCGGAGCGGTTCCAATCGATGCTCGACGGGATGACCTGTACCCACAGCCTGCTTAAGTACTACGCGCGGATCTTCGCCCGCTGGGAAAACGGCGAGCAGAAAAAGAAGGAGTTCGAAGAGCGATTTCCACCTATCTCGCATCCGCTGGTCAGGGCCCACCCACGCACAGGTCGGAAATCGCTTTTTATCAATCGGTTTTTCACGGACAGGATCGACGGCCTGAACGCCGATGAAAGTGACGCTTTGCTGGAGTTTCTGTTGCGCCAGATCGAACGGCCGGAATTCTGTGTCCGGCTGCGATGGCGCGTCGGTACGCTGGCGATCTGGGACAACCGCTGCACCTCACACTACGCGGTGGCCGACTACTTTCCCCAGCGCCGAAAGATGCAGCGTGCTTCCGTGGAGGGAGAGCGGGTCTCCTAAGCCCTGAGCGTAAGGTCGTTAACCGTTGGCGGCCAGACGTCAGTCCTGAAGTCGAAATCTTGCTCGGACGCAGCCAACCGCATGCCTACGGAGTATCGATGGCCTTGCGAAAGAACCATCGCCGATGATCGGGCAGCTCATGACCATCCTGATTGGCTAAAACGCCAAACTCGACATAACCCAGCTTCTTGTAGCATGACCTGGCCGCAGGATTGGACGTCTCCAGCCACACGTCATGACAACCGATTGCGTGAGCTTGTGCTTCCGCAGCGGCCAGCAACGAACGGGCGAGTCCCTGCTGTCGATGACCTTCTGCCACCCAAAGCAATTCGATATGTAACCACCCGTACGAGGTAGCGCCCGATATGCCGGCGATCATTTCACCCTGAGCGTTGTTGATGACCAACGTGACGGACTGATTGCTGGCCTGCGGCAGCAGCGAGCGGAGTGACTGCTTGAGCTCCTCGCGAAGTCGCACGGCCGCGCCCGTTCCGCCAGCAATGATTTGAGGCGCGCCCTGGGTCACGGAAGGTGCCTCAACACATCCCAACACGCGCCGATGGTGTGATAGTCACACTTGGCCCCGGCGGCAGATTTTTCGTCCGAATACTTTTGGTTGTTCTCGCGAAGCACTCGGTACCACGCGCCGTGCTGGTGGTCCACAAAATGCTCCCACGCGTACTGCCACAACCGGTTGTACCAGTCGAGGTATTGGGGACTCTCGGTATGTTGATAGAGGCGAGCGGCTGCCGCGATAGCTTCCGCGTGCACCCAGAAGTACTTGTCAGCATCACAGATCCGGCCATCGGGCCCGAAGCCGTAAAAGATCCCGCCGTGAGTCGGGTCCCAGCAGATAGCCAGAGCACGATCGAACAGCTCCTGCGCCCTTCTCGGCATCCAGTCTTCGGAGCGATGATCATAAAGCGTCATAAGCAGCTTGGACCACTCCACCTGGTGGCCCGGCTGGAAGCCCCAGGGCCGGTAGAGGTTCTTCGGATCATCCCGGTTGTAGTCCCAGTCGATCTTAAGTTCTGGCGTAAAGTGCTCCCAGATGAGGCCATCCGAGGACGACGCCAGATCCACGGTGACGGTTCGCGCCACGGTCAGCGCTCGGTCGAGGAAATGGACCTTGCCGGTGGCCTCAAAGGCGGCGAGCAAGCTCTCGCAGCTATGCATGTTGGCATTTTGACCGCGATAGGCACTGACTCGAGACCAGTCCGGCGTGGCCTCATCAGCGTATACGCCGGCCGCCGAGTCCCAGAAGTGTTGCTCCATCAGCTCGAACACCTGGTCAAGCGATTGGTCCGCGCGCTCGAGTCCCAGCTCACTGGCCGCAGCGCAGCACAGCATCACAAACGCCAAGCCGTAACAGTGATTGGTTTGGTCACCGGGGTGATGGCCCTCTTTCAGGGTCCAGTGATAGCCCGACCGTCCAGGGTCCCAATGCCGGTCATGGAGATACCTGAAGCCGTGCGCAGCAAACGCTCGGTAGACTTCGTCTCCAAACAGCTCGTAGGCTTTGCAGAAGTTGAAGACCATGCGACAGCTGCTCACCAGATGGCGCCGCTCCGGCGCAAAGATACTGCCGTCGTCTTTATAGTTCTGATAGAGGCCGCCGGTTGGATCGAAGGCCGCCGGGGTGTAAAAATCCAGGATTGACCGAACGTGCCCCAGCAGAAACTGCCTTGAGTAAAAGTTTACCGCTGCGGAAGCCATTGCCTCACTTCATCGAGCTTGGGAAAGGACGGGAACGCACCCTGCCTCGAGACAGCCAGAGCGCCACACCGTCCTGCAAATTCAACCAGACGCCGGAGGCTCGCTGCATCGCGCAGGCCAGCAGCGGGGTCAGCCTCCCTGCTCAGACCGAACAGCACCGCACCAATGAAAGCGTCCCCGGCGCCCGTCGTGTCCACCGCTTGCGTCCCAGGCGGGCCGACGGACACGTGCGAGTCGGGCGTCGCAACGGTCACGGGCTCCGCGCCGTCGGTGATCAACACGGCAGCGACGCCCGCTGAGAAGCAGGCTTGCAGATAGTCGTCGGGATCCCCGCTGCACAGATAGTCAAATTCTTCGCGCGAAAACTTGACCAGGTCGGACTGAAAAACGAGCTCATTGACGGTATCGGCGTCTACCGCTCCGCTCGGCCAGAGGTTATGCCGCAGATTCACGTCAAAACTCAGGATCAGGTTGTTATCACGGGCCCGAGAAACGACGTCTTGGGTAACGCGGGCGATGTGCGGATCGGTCAGCGTATTGCTGCAATAGTGTGCGATAGAGCAGCCCTGAAACCACTCGTCCATGACCTGCTCGCTCTGTAGGATCACGTCTGCGGTGCCGTTGCGTCGGAACGAGAAATGACGTTCGCCGTCCGGGTCCAGAAATACGAAGGCTAACGCGGTAGCGGCGGTTGGATGAAGCAACGTGTGCTCGGTGTCGACACCGTAATGTTGGAGTGCTCCCAAGAGAAAGCGACCGAAAGTGTCGTCGCCAACCTGGCCGGCAAACTTTGCGTAGCCCCCCAGGCCGGCAACGGCGACGGCAACGTTGGCCGGCGCCCCGCCGGGGAACTGGGTAAACCGATTGAGCGGCAGCCCTTCCTGCTCCTGCTGCCCGGAATTCAGAAAGTCAATCAGCGCCTCACCAAAACAAACGACACCACCCACAGCTCTCAGCCTTCCGAGGATGGTGCGCTTTGCCGCAACCAGGCCAGCCACATCGCGGCTGTCCAAGAAAAAGCCTCACCGCCGGTACCATCACCCGACTCGGGGTTAAACGCCTCCCAGAAACCGCTTTGGCGAACAACGGCTCGCGAATCCTCAACGACGCGCTGCGCCCAGTCCGCCATCCCGGCCTCAGCAAAGCCCTTGGCCGCGAGGTAGTTCACCACAAGCCATAGCGGACCGCGCCAGTACCGGCTGGGGTCAAATTTCTCGCACTGCGGGTCGTGGCTGGGCAGCATGTAGGTTGTCGCGGCGCTGATCCGCTCGAAGTGACGCGCCATTGCCTGACGTTGCGCCTCTGAACCCACATCGGCGTAGGCGTATAGGAAAGAGGCACTGGTGAGATAGCCAGAATATTGTCCGGTGATGGTGTCGCGAGAACAGAAAGCCTGGAGCTCGTCATCCCACAGATAGTTGGCGCCCTCCTCCAGCCGCTCAAGAAAACCCTGCAGCTCTAAAATCGGATGCCCCAGCTTTGAGCCGAGCATCATCAGATCGCGAGTAGCCCGCAGCAGGATCATGGTCATCCCCACGTCCGCGACGCGGAACGGGCCTTCCGTGCCAATTCGGCGATGGTCCCAGCCGGTCTGTCTGCCGTACTCCACTAAAGCGATGTAACGGTCATAGTCCTGCTTGGTGGGCCGCATGTGGGCGTCAGCGTGCTGCAAATCACGCCGTTGGTAAGGCTGAACGTTTGAAACGTCAATGACGGAGGCGGGGCGGTCCCATTCCGGCGAATTGTCGCGACCGCTTTCCCAGGGATGGGTGATGATGACCGCTCCGGTCTGCTCAGGGACCCGATACTCGTTAAACCAGCGATGCCAGGCCAGCACCTTGGGAAACAGCCTGTCGATCCGCTGTCGAATCGCCTCGTCTTCCGTTCGAGACCAGAGGTCAGCGAGCACGCTGCCGGCGACCGGTGGCTGGGTAATACCGGAAGTGGGCATCTCTCCGCCGGCCTGCCATACGTCGGGTCCGGGAAAATAGTCCGGATCGTTTCGGCGAAACACGATGTGCGGCATAAAGCCGTCTGGCGCTTGCGCGTCGAAAAGCGTTTCGATCTCCTTGACGGCCCGTGACTCATCGAAGGTGGCAAAGCCCAGCGCAACAAACAGCGAATCCCAGTTCCACTGATAGGGATACAGCCCGGATGTCGGGATGGTGAAACCCCCTTTGTCATTTGCCAGCAGGATCTCGCGAGCCTGCCGATCAAGCTCTTCAAACACGACCGGGCATCTCCTCAGCAGGGTCAATCAGGATGATTCGGATATCGTTCACGTTGGTTCTTGTCGGTCCGGTGACGATCAGATCACCGAGGGCTTCAAAACAGGTATAGGTATCGTTGGCCTGGAGCAGAGATCGAGGATCCAGCCCCTGCGCGGTGGCGCGAATCATTGAATCAGCTCCCAGGTATCCGCCGGCGTTGTCTTCGGAACCGTCGATTCCGTCACTGTCGCACGCCAAGGCTTCGATTCCCGTGGCACCGTCCAGCGCCAACATGAGGCTGGTCAGATATTCGAGGTTTGGGCCGCCTCGACCACTTCGATTGCCAACCTGGACAACCAGTTCACCTCCCGAGACCAGCGCTACAGCGCGACCTTCGTCTCGATACTCAAGCGCAATCTCGGCGTGCTCCCGTCCAACGAGAGTGGCATCACCCTCAACATTTTCGCCCAGCACGACGACGTTCCAACCATCGCTTTCCAGCTCGGCCGTCAGCGCCGCCAGCGCCGTGGCGGCACTGGCCGCAACGACTACCGGGTGCTCCGGCGCGGGCCGTCGCGTCGCTCGCCGTAGTGCATCCGCCACCGCGGGCTCCGGCAGGCCGATGTACTGCTCCAGCGTGCTGATGGCCGACTCAGGATCCCCCGCCAAAGGCACCGACGGACCGGAAGCGATGTCGGATGGCTCATCGCCCACCACGTCCGATATCAGGAAAGTGAATAGTTGCGCGCCAGCCGTGACCTGGCTCGCCAGCTGCCCACCCTTGATGGCAGACAGGTGTTTCCGCACGCGATTGATTGCGTCGATCGGCGCGCCGCTGTGCAGCAGCGACTGGGTGATTGCTCTTTTTTGCTCGATCGAAACGCCGTCGATGGGCGCGCACAGCAGCGCGGACCCGCCGCCGGAAAAAAGAAAAATCACGCGGTCGTCCGGAGAGGCTGCGCTAGCCATTTTTTGCATACGCTCAGCGCCTTCGACTGACTGTTCATCCGGCACCGGGTGGCTGGCCTCGAGCACCTCAATCTGACCGGTGCTATGCGGCGTCGTGTGACCATATCGCGTCACCACGAGGCCTTCGGTGGGTCCTTTAAGGTGGGCATTGGCAACCGCCGCCATTTCCGCTGCCGCTTTGCCCGCTCCAAACACCAGGTTTTTTCCTTTGGGTGCGTCGCTGGGCAACAGGTCGGGTAACACCGCCTGTGGAGCGCAGCGGGAGACGGCCCTCACAAACAGTTGCTTAAGGTAAGCCCGACGATCGGGTGCGTTGGCGTTCAGGGACTGAACCATGCCTGCAGATTTCGGATAAAGACACTGATCACCACAATTGCGGCAAACACCGCAATCAATACAAAGCTGTAAGGCGACCGGAACATCATCGACACGTCCTCGGTCTCGGTATGAGATGACGTCGCAACCTCGCGCCCCATCAACGACGACACCACAAGCGCCACCACTACCGTGACCGTGAGACCAATAAAGTTCCACCACATCCAGAAAATCTGGGGTTGGGCTTTCCACAGATAGAGGTTGAGAAACACACCGGCCAGAAGCCCGATGCTGGCGCCCGTGCCCGATGCTCGGGTTCTCAACATCCCCAGCAGGAAAACGCCCAGAACCGGACCATAGAGTGCGGACCCAACCTTGTTGATCGCTTCGATCACGGTGGGCGCAATCGAGCCGGCAAACAACGACATCACCAGAATCGCCAGTCCCCAGAAAACCGAAATGCCCCGCGCCCAGATGATCTGCCCGGCTGGGTCCTTTGGCTTTATCCCGACCGAGCCCAGGTCATCCAGAGTGACTGCCGCGAGGGAGTTGACCGCCGAGCTGAGCGACGACATTGCGGCGGACAAGATAGCCACCAGCAATAGGCCAATGATGCCGTGCGGCAACCGTTCCAGAATAAAAATCGGCATCATGTAATCCGGCTTTTCCGCCGGAATTCGGGCTGCCAGCCCCGGATCATTCACGACGGCAACGCCTACCAGCAGCCCGACAAAACAGTACAGCAACACCAGCGGAAAGCGGAGCAGCCCGTTGGCAAAGAGCAGCTTGCGGGCATCGCCAACGTCCCGCGCCGAGAGGATACGCTGCGCCTGGGTCTGGTCGCAGCCGTAGTACGACGCGTAGAGCACAAAGCCGCCGAACAGCATTGGAAGAAAGCCGAATTCGTCACCGCTCAAGCCCAGCGAACCAAAGTCGACCGCAACGAGGCGCCCTGGATCCACGTCGCGCCAGAAGGCGGCAAAACCGCCGGTTTCGGTCAACGCGTAGCCGGCGACCAGCAGCAACCCGCCGAAGATCAGCACCATCTGTATCGCGTCGCCGTAAACCACCGCCTTCATGCCGCCGGAGGTGGCATAAAGCAGCGTGATGACGCCGACAACCAGGACCGACTGCCAGAGCTCGATCCCCAGGACCGCCTCCAGAATGAGCGCCATGGCATAAACCATAATGCCGGTCGAAAACGAGCGGACAATCTGAAAGGACGCGCTGATCAGCAGGCGCGTCGAACGACCGAAGCGATCTTCCAGAAACTCGTAGATGCTGACAATGCCCGCCCGATACAGGGCCGGTGTGATCACAAACATCACCAGGATCATCGCAAGCGGTAGCGAAAACTCATAGGTCAGCCACTTAAGCCCCCCACCCTCTCTCATGCCGACAAACGCCGGCGCTGAGACAAAGCTGATCGCAGAAAGCTGTGTGGCCATGGTGGACAGTGTCAGCGGGAACCATCCCATGCTGCGCCCACCGAGAAAGTAGTCTTGACCCGTGGACTGATGCCGGAGCCAGAATCCAAACATCAGCAGACCGCCGAGGTAGGCAGCGACCACAGAATAGTCCAGCGCGTTCATATTGGCTCCACGGTCGCCGGCACGCAGGGCGAAACCGGCATAGTAATCGTTTCAGGCCCCGATCGGCGCCGGAGGGTCTTACCCTCCGGCGCTGACCGGTTGGACTCAGAAATCGTACGTGAGTCTGATCATGGCCCGACGAGGCAGGATGGGACGGCCGACAAAAAACTGAGCGGGCGCTCCTGACTGAGCATTACCCTGGCGGGGTGAGCCTTCCGTGATCCCCTGCTCGTCCAGCAGGTTAAACACGTTGGCGCTCAGACGCATGGTCTGACCGCCGGAAAATTCGAAGGTGTACCCGGCCTCCAGCCGCACCAGATTATAGGAATCCAGTTCGACCGAGTTGCTGTCGTTCGCAAAATTATCGCCGTGGAAATTGTGGAACAGTCCCGCGTCAAACCGATCGTAGTTGAAGCGGACGGCCGTGTTGGCCATTTCCGTGGGTTGGCGCCGCAGCTCGTTACCCACGTTCTGTGGGTTCCGATCATCTTTGGTGAACTCGTGATCCCGCAGCGTCACGTTGCCATGGAGCGACCAGTAGTCGTTCAGGTAATAGGTGATGCTGGCCTCGATGCCGAAGGCCTCGGTCGACTGGAGCGATACTACTTCAATGATGTTACCCGGGTTGTTCGGGTCGTTTTCAAAATCGACATTCCGCCGATCATCGAGCGTGGTGTAGAACAACCCCGCGTAGCCGTCAAACTGACCGTAGCTGAACTTCATGCCCGCCTCGATCGTGTCGATGATCTCTCCCTCATAAGACGCCAGCTGGCCGTTGTTAAACGGCACGCTTCGGATCTGGGGAAAGAAAAACCCGCGTGATGCGTTTGCGTAGAGGTTGATCTCATCGTTCATCCGATAGAGCGCCCCGGCAGACAAGGCCCATTCCGTGGTGCTCACGTCGCCCGACAGGATCGAGCCGTCCGTGAAGCTCACGTTCTCTACCAGGTCATTGACCTGCGGATCGTTGCCGACCTGGAACGAAGCGGTATTGAACTGGGTCACATCCCCTTCGAGCCGTTCAACCCTCGCGCCAATGTCGAAAGACCACTGGTCCATGTCGATCTGGTCCGCCACATAAAGGGCGGTCCGGCGAGCGCTGCGGTCCCGGTTGCCGACCAGACCGTTGGCGTTAGCCAGGCCGTTCACCGTCCAGAGATAGTCATTTCCCGGTGACGCCACGAGATTGCCTTCGGCATCTTCCGATACACCCTGCAGGGTCACGTCGACCAGTCGCGGCGCATTGCGGAAATCGCCGAGATAGGTGGTGATGTAGTTGATGTCGTCCGCCTGAGAATCGGCGAAAAAGGCGCCAACCGTGATGCCGTGTTCAACATCGCCCACGTTCAGAGTACCGCCGAGGCTGAACTCACCGGAAAAGTCCGTTGCGTCACGCCACCGATCCAGGGTCCGGTTGCCGAACAGGAGGAAATCGGCGGGCAGCGCTTCGCCTGATTCGGTGAATGAGAACACCGCATTGTCTGCAAACGCGCCCAAACCGCGGTTAGCCAGGTATTCACCCTGCGTCTCGGGCGTATTTGGACCGATGGCGTCTCCGTCCAGAAACAGATTGAACTGATGGTCATAGCTGGCGTAGCGAACCTTGGCATTCAGCGACCACGTGTCGTTGAGGTCTTTGTCGAGGACCACCGCGAGTGACTGACCCTCGGTGACCACGCCATCACCGATCGGCGTGGTGAAGCGGCCGTCCGGCGTGTCGTAAGACAAGCCGACCGCTTCAGCCGTATTCATGGTGAAAACTTCGCGGCCGTCATTGCCGTTCACACGTTCCCGAGACCGCCCGTCGACCGGCAGCGGCAGGAAAAACTGTACGTTGTCGTCGATCGCCTGACCGTAAACCGTGATGGACCCGCTACCGTCAGCAAACATGTGCTTGAGGTTTCCGCGGACCTGGAATCCTTCGGTGTCCAGATTGGACTCCAGCGGT
Organism: Pseudomonadota bacterium; assembly: GCA_039033415.1. NCBI lineage: Bacteria > Pseudomonadati > Pseudomonadota > Pseudomonadota bacterium. Next base: position 70,998 of record JBCCCR010000013.1, read on the forward strand.
CCCTCGTCCGTGCGGTAAAAGCCGGACAGCGCGTAGAACGTGTTGGAATCGCTGCCACCGACCGGACCGCTGAAGAAATAGTCAGCGCGGAATCGCCCTTCCTCGGCCATCTCCAGCTGCACCGTTCCACGGGGATCCACGTCACCGGTCTTGCTGATGTAGTTGACGATGCCCGCCACGGAACCCGGTCCAAACAAGTTGGATACACCGCCGCTGACAAATTCAGAACGCTGGATGCCCAGGTCGTTGCGATAAAACACGTCGAACGCAGAGGAGTTCAGGCCGAAGGTCGAAAATGCCGGCATGCCGTCGTAAAGCAGCGGCGTGAACGAGAATTGACCGCCGGACGGCAGCGCGCGGTGGAACACGTTGGTGGCAACCTCACCGCCACCCCCCTCAGCGCTCACCCCAGGCAGCTGGGTCAGAATGTCAGCCTGGCTGGAAGAGGTGAAAGATCGCAGATCCTCTTCGTTGTACTGGGTCACCGTAGACGGTGTTTCGAACTTGGTCCGGGCGACGCTCGCGCCGGTACCGGTGACAACAACTTCTTCAATGACAGTATTGTCGCTGTCGTTGTCATCGTCCTCCTGAGCGAAGGTCACGTCTGAAGCGGCAAGTGCCAGAGCGGCGCTAATCGCCACGGTCAGCAAAGACTTGGTAGGCATGGTTGGAACCCCTCGTGTGATTGGTGGAGCTGGCAACGCGGTGACGACCATTCGACGACCGGGGCTGCCGATGTTGCAGGTATGACACAAATAAACTCTTAATACAACCCATAATGGGTTTTATTGGCGTGACATAGGGTCTCCAGCCGTTATGATCGAGAGCTGATGACCAGGGGTTTGCAGCGTGTCCATCCAGACTAAAGGCTCATCGGAGCCTCAATTTTTTAATGCCGTTGGCCTCAGGCACCCAACCGATTCAGAACGACGGGTCCTCGGAACCATTGTGCGCGGTGGCGTCATTGGCCAGTCCGCGCTCGCCCGCGCGACGGGGCTCGCTCAGCAGAGCATCTCGAGGCTCGTTAAAGGCCTGGTCTCGAAAGGCGTTGTCGCTGAGGGTGACCGCATGCTGAGCGGAAAACGCGGCCAACCGGGTGTCGCTCTCCGACTGGTCCCTGAATTTGCCTACACCCTCGGTATTTCGATGAAAACCGACGCAATTTCGGTGGCCATTATGGATTTTTCCGGCTCGGTCATTGACGAGGATCATTGCGACCTGCCCGCCATGACCCGCAACGCGGTGCTCGACCAAGCGGAAGCGGTGATCACCCAGATGGTGACCAGCCACGGCATCGATTCCCAGCGTATTTTTGGTATGGGGGTCAGCATCTCCGGTCGACAAATTGGGCCGGGCGCCATCTACAACACGCCGCACGCCCTGGATGATTGGGCTCTCGTGGCCGTGGACCGACTGTTTGAAGAGCGCTTTGAGATGCCGGTCTGGGTCGAAAACGACGGCAATGCTGCGGCTGTCGGGGAAAGCCTGGTTGGTATCGGGCGCATCTACGACAACTTCGCCTACCTTTATATCGACACACTCCTCGGCGGAGGCATCATCATCAATCACGAGCTGATGCGCGGGTGCAACGGAAACGGGGGCGAAATCGGCCTGCTTCTTCCTAAAAACATTTACCAGCATCCGTCGCTGGAATCCTTACGACAAACCCTCGGCGAGTACGGCAACCACTTCGCCGAAGTGTCCACGATGATCAAACACTTTGACGGCGACTGGGAAGGTATCGAGCCCTGGATCACTAAAACCCGCAGCTCCTTTTCGCTCATCACCTCTGCCCTGGCCGCCATTTTGGATCCAGAGGCGATCGTCCTGGGTGGCCGGATGCCGCCGGCGCTGGCCCGGCGAGTGATTCCCCATATCGACATTTATAATGACTCACGGCGCGGCAAACCCAGAGCACTGCCGCGGCTGCTGATCTCCAAAGCCGGGGGTGACGCCAGCGCGATCGGCGCGGCGTCACTCCCATTTAAAGAGCACTTCTTCGCCGCTGCGGCCTAGCTCAAGCCATAGAAGACTGCTCTCGTATCTACTGGTTGTCGACCCAGACGTTGGCGCCGATGGCGCTGTTGGCCCAGAGATAGCTGTCAGCCCACAGGTAGGTGTCGATCCACTGATAGCTGTCGGCGGCCAGCTCACTTCGACCCCACAGGTAGCTGCGGCCCCAGAGGTGGCTTTGGTACTCGATGCCCTTGGGATTTTTATGACTCTTCGAAGATTTCGGTGCGCCGGATTATTCGTGCACACCAAAATTTTCTCCGCGGCATCGAGCCGCGAGTGGTCAGTTTGAACTGTCGACCGAACGCACAAGACAGTCCGTAGCCGACAGCCGAGCGGAACGCCGCTCCGTATCGGTCGCCAACCGCCAACGGTATCCGTCACTGTCTGCGAGCTTCCCATCATTAAAGTCACTGACGAAGGTCGACCGGTTGGGAATCGGCAGGCTGGGCTCGGTGACGCAGGTTTTAGTTTTCCAGTCGTAGTTGGCACTGGCGCGGCAGGTACGCCATACCAAACCGCCTTGAAGCGTCTCGGGCCCGTGATCCAAGAACTGCAACGCTTCCTCTAACGGCAGGCACTTTCCTGGAGGACTGCCACCCTCAAACCCGTTATCAAAGATCAGCGTATCCAGCACCGTAATCGAGATCGGCGAGGCGCCGGCATACTCGTACTCGCCGCCGCTGATCGAAAAGTCCAGCACCTCAGTACCTTCGATGAGCCCGTCCTGGACGGCCGTTAGCTCCAAGGTGAAGGAGGTTTCATCCGCCGGGATGTTGAAGAAATTGAGGATGAGAAAGAATTCGGCAACGTTGTCAGTGAAATCCCGGGCAGCGGCTGACGAGCTGCCTTCGATTGCCGTATTGACCCGAAGCGGTTGATCGATCAGCCCACCGGCGCGGGTAAACTCGATACTGGCGGGTCCACCACCCTCCGCGGTGACGTCGTTGAGAACCGATACGATGAGAAGTGGCGAATCGTCAGCGATGGTGACAAGCGCCTGACTGGCCGTCCCGTTGACGTAGCCGTTGCCGGTAAGCCGGATATCCAGCGTCTCTTCGCCCTCCGCGAGGTTGTCGGGGGTTGCGGTAAGCTCGAGCCGCAGCACGGTCGACTGTTCGGGAATGGTCACCGAATTGAGGGTGTCAAACTGACCGTTGAGGTTGTCCTGGTAGTCGGAGAAGCTCGCCGTGCTGGACGGGTCGATCTGAGTCCGGACCAGCAGCGAAGAGGCGAGGTCTCCACCGCTTCGACTGATATCGAGCAGCGCGGGCATGCCGCCCTCGGTGGCGGTCAGATTGGCTGGGTCCATCTCTGCCGGCCTGATGTCGACCACCGGCGGATCATCGTCAAAGGTCACCGTTAGCGAACCGTCAGTGCCTACCGTGTAGTTGCTGTTGTCCGCCAGCTCAAAGGTCAGCGTCTCCTGCCCTTCCACCAAATTGTCGGGACTCGCGGTCAGCAGGACCGTAAATTCGCTGAGCCCGATGTCCAGCGTCACGCTGTTCAGGAATTCAAACTGCCCGCTGGTATTGTCCTCGTAGTCGTTGGTCTGCGCTGTCGATTCAGGCAAAACCGTGAGAAACACCACCAGTGCAGTAGCGGTACTTCCCGTCCGTCGGAAGGTGATGCTGGCCGGGTCGCCGCCCGCCTCGGCAGTGCTCAGGAGGTTTGGCTCCATGGTCACCGTCTGACCAGCAGCGGCGAGGGGCAGCAGCAAAGCGAAGACGACCAGCGTCAGGATTCGGTTTCTCATAACGACACCCTTGGCAAAGCGAAGTTTTACCCTCGCCCAGCGCCGTCTAGGTGTCTCAACGGATTTCTAACCAAAATCTGACTTTTCGCTTAACCGCCGCCTTCGGGATTTCTTCCGACTACCGGCGCCCCCCTGCCCGACGTTAGCCGCCAAGCAGCTTCAAGCCGGCCTTGAGCACCAGCGAATTGGTGATATCCACAAAAAAGGCCGCCACCAGCGGAAGAATAATGAATGCCAGCGGTGCCGGTCCGTGCTTTTTCGTGACCGCCGTCATGTTGGCAATGGCCGTCGGCGTTGCGCCGAGCGCAAACCCGCCAAAACCCGCGCTCAGAACCGCCGACTGATAGTCGCGCCCCATTACCGGAAACAGCACAAGGAGAATAAACAACACCGCGGCCACCGTTTGCAGCAGCAGCAGAACCAGGAGCGGCCCGGCCAGTCCGGCAATCGACCACAGCTGCATGCTCATCAGCGACATCGACAAAAACAGACCCAGCGAAAAGTCTGAGACCAGAGCGAGTGACCGCGTTCGGGCCGGCCAGTGCATTTTCGGAAACACGTGGGGCACCGTATTGGATAAAAAAATGGCCGTCAGCAGGCAGGACACAAACAGCGGGAGTTTAAATCCCAGATCGCTTAGCCACTGGTTGAGCAGCCAGCCGATAATGATGGCCACATGCAGCGTGAGGATGACAGCCATGATGCTGGTGTGGTGGATAACCTCAGCATCAGAATCGTCGTAGGCGATGCCAACAACCGGCTCCTCGTCGGTGCCGCTGAGTGAGTGGCGCTCGAGCAAAAACTTGGCGACGGGCCCCCCAAGCAGGCTGGCGATGACCAGTCCTAGGGTGGCGGAGGCCACGCCAAGCTCCAGCGCGCCCTCGACACCCGCTGCCGCAAAATCCGGTGCCCAAGCAATCGCGGTACCGTGCCCGCCAATCAGCGAAGCCGAGCCTGCCAGGAGCCCAACCTCACCGGGAAGGCCAACCAACGCCGCGCCGGCGACGCCGACAACGTCCTGAACGACGATGTATCCGAGCGTCAGCGCCAGCAGAATCAGCAGCGGTTTGCCACCGGATAGAAGATCCGACAGCCGCGCGTTGATCCCAATCGCCGTAAAAAAGTACACCAGCAGGGTATCGCGCGCCCGGAGGTCGAAATTGATTTCGATGCCGGCTGACAGGTACAGCGCCAGCGTCAGCATGGCCGCCGACAGCCCACCGGTCACCGGTTCGGGAATATTGTAGGCGCGCAGCAGTTCAATCCGCCGATTGAGCTGCATGCCGACAAAGAACACCACAATGCCGAGCGTATAAGCGATGAAGCTTTCGACCGTGACGCCGCTCACGGGTGCCTGAGGCAAATGCGTATCCTCTCGTCGCTGCGAGCGCCGGGGCATTTGAACCCAAAGCGATCGCGGGTATTGTTGCTGCACTCGGCAGCACCACCAACCGGCCTTTCCCGGTGAGTTGAGCAGGCCATTATTGATGCATCCCCTGCGGAGTCAATGAACGAACGTGCGAGTCGTTCGGCACGGGCGTCCGCGGTAGACACCCATTCTTGCCAGCCGCTACACTGCCTGCCCGCCACGCCACGAGCGTTGCTCAACTTTCTCGCGAGCCGCTGACTATGACCGAAGACCCAAAGCACAATTCTCTAACCCCCGAAGAGGAGCGCATCATTGTCCACAAGGGCACCGAAGCGCCCTTCACCGGCGAGTACGACAACCACTTTGAGGCGGGCACTTACGTCTGTCGCCGTTGCGACGCGCCGCTATACCGCTCGGCCGACAAGTTCCAGGCGCACTGCGGTTGGCCAGCCTTTGACGATGAAATTGAAGGTGCGGTTCACCGGGAGGTGGACGCTGACGGTCGCCGGACTGAGATCCTCTGCGCCAATTGTGGCGCCCACCTCGGTCACGTCTTTGAAGGGGAGCGCCTGACCGAAAAAAACACCCGGCACTGTGTCAACTCACTTTCCATGAAGTTTGTCACTAACGACTAACGAACCACGGCACCGCGCGCTTGCTAGCCGGTGTTGCGCTCAGCGGCAGCATCGTTCGCGGCCTTTAACACTTGCTTCGGATCTTTTGTTAAGCATCGGGAACTGACCATGACCCTTGCCGATCTCCGCGTTGTGTGTGTCACCGGCGCCCACCTGCTGGCCGGACTCCTGATGTTCATCAGCCCAGGCAAGGCGGCCGGCGAACCGCTGCTGCCGCTGGACATCGACGCCCTCTACGGGGAGCCCTCGCTGATCGGCACGCGGCCCGTCGGCGTGTCCTGGTCTTGGGACTCCAGCCGAATCGCCTTTGCCTGGCATGATGCGGGCGGCCAATTCCGAGATGTTTGGACCTGGTCGCCAGGTCAGGACACGCCGACCCGACTGACAAACCACGAGGGCGAGGACGTTCGTTTGGCCAGCGGCATATCGTCAGTCGCCTGGGTGAACCTCCGGACCCCAGCCGTGGCCTATGTGCTGGGCGAGAGGGTTTTGCTGCGAACACCGGGTACCCAGGCGAGCATGGAACTGCTCAAAGCCCAAAGCCTACGTCAGCTGAGCGCTTCGCCCACGGGCAAGCGGCTAGCCGTGGTAACACCTGGCACCCTGCTGTCGCTCGATCCAGCCTCTGACAACCCACGAGCCCAACCGCTGGTGGCGTTCGACGCGGAGACGCAGGCCATCAGCAGCTTTGAATGGTCGCGTGACGGCCGCAAGATCGCGTTTCTATTGGTGGACCGCGGCCCGCTGCCGGAGCGCGATATCCATTTCTATACTCGCGAAGGCCATCAGCAGTCGCGGGTTCGGCGAGCTTTTCCCGGCGACAACACCGAGCGGTTCAAGCTAGGTGTCGTCGACGTAGCGACCGCAAGCGTGAACTACCTGGCGAGGCCTGACGACACGGAATACGTCTGGAACTACGCGCTGAGCGAGGCCGGTGACCGGCTCCTGGTGAATACTTCGGATCTTCTGGTGAAGCGTCATCAGGTCAGCAGCTACGATCTGGCGACCGGCGTCCGCCAGGCGCTTTATGTGGAGCACGATCCGCTGCATCTGCGTCCCGACTGGCGAGCGGACTGGGCTCCGGGCCAGCAAGGCATGGTTCTCTTGACCGACAAGGACGGTTATTCGCACCTGTACCTGCAGCCGGAGCCGGAGGCCGTAGCGCAGCCGATGACCTCGGGCCCCTGGGAAATCGCTCGATTCTGGACCAATCCCACCAGCGGCTGGGTCTATTTTCTGGCCAACCGCTCCCACCTGGCGGACCGCCAGCTCTATCGCATCAAGCTGACCGGGGGGGCGATTGAGCGGATGACTGCCGGCCATGGCACTCACGCGCCGGTTTTTTCGCCGGACCTTCAGCACGCCATCAGCCTGTATTCCAACGACACAACGCCCCACGAGCTGCTGCACATCGACCTCGACCAGACCACGGTCCAGCCCATTACCCGGTCGCCGCTCCCGGCCTTTCCTACTTACACCTGGGCGAACGTTCGTTTTGTGGAATTTCCCAGCCGGCTCGATGGCGCAACGCTGATCGGCCGCCTGAGCGTTCCCGCGGATTTCGATTCGAAGCGACGCTATCCGCTGATCGTAGGCTCAGTCTATTCCGACAGCGTGACCAATCAGTGGGGTGGACGCCAGGCTCATCCAACCTGGGGTCTGGATCAGGCTCTCGTTGCCCGAGGTTTTGTGGTGTTGAGCGTCAACGTTCGAGGCAGCTTCGGCCAGGGACGAGCACACAACCAGAAGCAGCGCCACGGGTATGGGATTGTCGACATTGAGGACCTGCACAGCGGCGTTGAGTTTCTGGTCGGTCAGGGCGTCGCGGATCCCGAGCGCGTGGGCATCTGGGGGTCCAGCTATGGTGGGCTGATGACGCTGATGTCGTTGTTCAAGAAGCCGGGCGTCTACGCGGTTGGCATCGCCGGCGCGCCCGCGAGCAACGTGGCCCACGCGTACCCGGCACAGCGGTGGGTTATGGGGCCGGAGATCGGTGAGGATCAACCCGAACGGTATCAAAGTCAGTCACCGCTTTATCACAGCCAGGGACTGGTCGATCCGCTGATGATCATCCACGGCACAAAAGATCCGGTGGTGCTGTACTCCGACACGATTGCGCTCGCCGAAGACCTGATCGACGCGGAAAAAGACTTCGAACTGGTGACGCTGCCCGGCGTCGGTCATGGCTGGGACGCTGAAGCGCCAACCGTTCGACGATTCGCCTTCAAAAAGATGATCGGCTTCCTGGAACGCCATTTGGACCCCTAAGGTTCGTACACGCGGGCATCACAATCGCCGGAATAATCTTAGACATCTGCTTAGACCGGGCGAGAAATATGGGTGTTCTAGAGGTGTCGGAGCAATCTTGACCCTTTCGTCACCCGCACTTTATGCCCAGGTCACGGGCTCTGGCTCACATTACGGGTTTCCGTTAGGGAATAACCATGAATTATCTCTTGTCCTTTGGCCTGATGTTGATCCCTCTCGGGGTGATCAGCGCCGTGATTCTGGCGAGTCGCAGAAAGGACCCCATGGCGGACTACCCAGCCAACACCCGTCTTCATCTGTCGACTACGGAAAGGACGCACGCCGTTCCCGAAGACCGCTGCTAGGGCTCCGACCATCAAACGTTTGATCCACAATTTCACTACCCGGGATCGATCGCCGCTACGCAAAATGACGCCGCCGCTGGATTCAGCGACGGTTGATCTGCGTGAGGCCGACAATTTCGACAAGCTTTCGGGTTCCTGGTGGGACCCGACCGGGCCCTTCTGGCCGCTCCACCGACTCAACGTGCTGCGCATGCAATGGATCGTGGCCCAACTGCGCGAAAACGCCATGGCGACCGAAGACCGCCAAAAGCCGTTGAGCGGCCTGCGCGTTCTGGATTTGGGCTGCGGCGGCGGCATTTTGTCCGAATCCCTAGCAAACCTTGGCGCGATGGTGCACGGGGTGGACGTTGTAGCGCGCAACATCGAGAGCGCCAAGGCTCACGCCGCCGAATCCCGCCTGGCCATCCGCTACACGCTCGAGACCGACGAAATCCTTGCGGCCGAGGGCAACTCGTACGACCTCGTCTTTAACATGGAGGTTGTGGAGCACGTCGCGGACTTCCCGGTCTTTATGGACGCCAGCTGCAGGCTCGTGAAGCCCGGCGGCGGGATGTTTGTTTCGACCATCAACCGTAACGTCAAGTCGTGGCTCACCGCCATTGTCGGCGCCGAATACGTGCTGCGGTGGCTGCCGAAAGGAACCCACCGCTACAGCTTGCTGCGCAAGCCTGACGAAGTGAGAACCCTGCTCGAGGCGGGAGGCTTGGAAACGACCGGCGCCACGGGCGTGAGGGTTAACCCCATGACGCGGCTGTTTTCCCTCACCTCGAGCCTCGACGTCAACTACATGGTCTTTGGCCGCAAACCTGCACACCAGCCACCGCAGTGATCCAATCGCCGGCTCGGCAGCACTTCCGACCCACGATTTCCCCGCACCGCCGCAAGACATTTTCCGATGCTCGATACCGCCGTAGCCTGTGGCAAGTTTTTTGATGGCTTGCGATAATCGGCGGGTGAACGTCTTCGGTCATAAGTTCCCATGAGCCTGCTCGACCAGCTTGAGCAGCAGGCTCGCGACCGCCGGGAGCGTGAAGAGCAGGAAAACCTGCTGGCTCAGGAGAAAGGGGCTTTCTATCGAGCTCACACGGGGCCGGCCATGCGCGCGGTCTTCGACTACCTCAAAAAGCTCAGCCAGCACCTGGAATATCTGGACCACAAACAGACGGTGGACTATCACATTCCGCACTACGGCGACGTCACAGCCAAGATCGAACCAGAGTTCACCGTAGCACTATCGAGCGAAAAGGGGGTGCGCAGCGAAATCAAAATTGTTGCCACCGGCCACATCGACCGCGCCAAATCCCCCGATATCACGCTCAATCCGCAGCAGGTCGACGTGATGGATTCGTTTGTGCGCGATTATTCGCTGCACGGCGAAAAACGCGTGCTCAAATCACCAAGTGGCGAGATTGTCGGTGCCACCTTTCGAATCCACGGCAAAATCCTCCTGCAGGGCGTCATTCGCGCCGCCCACAGCGAGGAGCATATCGAGTTGGAATTCGTCAACTATGGTGGTCTTATGCAACACCGTCGGCGCGCTGATCCACGGCAGATTGACGACAGCTTTCTGGACAAGCTGGGCAAATTCCTCATTGGCGAAGATCGGAGTCTTTTCTCAGAAACGCTTCCGAGCGGCGTAAAGAAACAGATTCGCGAGACGATCCAAAAGGATCAGGAAGCCAAACGGCTCGAAATTCTGGAAAGCGAAATCGCCGACCTGGAATACGAAGAAGAAAAAACGTCCACACTTTCCGGGCGTCTGTCACAAAGACTGTCGGCCTTGAGTCGTAAACTGAAAGGTGAGGGTTAGGCCCCGCTCAGTCGTCTTCAGTGCATGTTCATATTCATGCTCTAAGCTTAGGTGCAAGTTGGAAATGACTGTTGGGATCAACCCGCAACAGGAGTGGAAGAGCGTATGAGCGGCACAACCTGGGTAACCTTCTGGCTCATCATCGGCGCGGTGTATTTGCTGCCCACCTTCATCGCTGCCTACCGGCATGCCAACAGCCTCTGGGCCATCGCGGTGCTCAACCTACTGTTCGGCTGGACCGGCGTCATGTGGTTCGGCGCTTCAGTCTGGGCCATCACGGACAAAACGGCGTCGCGCTAGCCGATCCAGCCCTTGTTGCCGACGGCCAGAAATTGGTCGAGAATCGGCGCTGGTTAACCCGCGCTGCCAGGCATGTCAAACACCTACTCTTCCGAAAAACTGCTGGAATTCCTCAAACAGTCGGCGATGGCCGGTCAGCTGAATCCAGCCACCGCACGCAGCCGACGTAACGCGGCCGAACAGCTGCTCTCTCAGCTCGGCGATGAAGAAGCCGCCGATCTGCGGGAGCTCGATGTCGATCAGCTGTGCGCGCGCTTTCACAAGTTGCAGGGTAGCTCCATTCGCGCTGAGACCCTTAGCATCTACGGCGAGCGGCTGAAAGCGGCGCTGCAGGACTTTATCGCGTGGAGCGACAATCCCGAGGCTTTTGTGCCGAGCACAGCCGAGACGCGCCAGCTGCGGCGGCGATCTGAGAGCCCCGGCAAAGCCGGATCCGAGGAGCAGCAAGCGCTCGAGCAAATCAAGCTGACAACCGTGCAGCAACCGCCGGACCTGCTCCCAATACCGATCCGTCCGGAACTCGTGGTCTACGTGCAGAATCTGCCGCTGGACTTGACGACTGGCGAAGCCGCCAAGATTGCCCGGATCGTCCAGGCACACGCCGAGAATGAAGGCGATGCCCAATGAAACGCTACGTGCTGATTGCGCCCCTGGCCTTTTTCGGGATCGCCGGGCTGTCGCTTTACTGGTATTTCATCCAGCCCGGTCTGGAAGGGGCCTTCCACGACAACCTGCTGCCCGAGCTAATCGGCTTTTGCATCGAAGGGTTTTTCCTGGTCGGAATCCTGTCGTATTTCCAGCAGTCGCGGGAACACGAACGCCGTCGAGCCCTGTGGCTCAGCCTGCGCGGCTCGCTGCGCGATATCTTAAGTCACCTCGACATTGCGTTTTTGGCCGCCAACGCTGAGCCCGCGAATACGCTCGCGCTGGAGTCCGACCCCAAGGTGATTCAGGAATTGCTTGCTTCGCTGCAGGAAAACGAGCTAGAGCTGGACGCCATGGTCTTACTGAAGCAGTCCGCGATTGAGAGCCTGCCGCTGACGCGCGACCTCATCCCCGTGGCAGCGCAGCTCAGCGCCGCCCATATGCACTGGTGGATTGCGATCTCGGACGCGATGCGCCAGCTGACGCAGTCCAGCGAGCGGGAACAGCTCGAGCGAAGCGTTTATCAGATTCTGGTGAACCTGGCCGAATTCGACTCGCTGGATATCTAACCGGTTGCCCGCAGGCTAGCGGCTCCAGCAGTACTCGAAGTCTTCCGAACCGGTGTGGGTCTTCTGACCCAGTTCGTCGACGCCGTAGTCGCCACACTTAGCGTCATTGGCCTGGCTGCCGAGACCGTTGGCCGTCAACACGTAATCCGCCGCGTTGACGACGCCGGTGATCGTGTACCAGTTTGACTCCGAGTTGAAGCCGCCGTTGACCTGCACAAACGTATCGCAGCTGACGTTGTTATAAACGCCGAACCGCGTGAAGCAGCGCTCTAGGCCCTGCGACGCCTGAGTTAACGCGGTCTTGGCTTCCGTCCGGCGCGCGCGCTGGGTGAATTCGTTGTAAGTCGGGATGGCGATGCTAGCCATAATCGCCACGATGGTAACGACGATCAGCATCTCCGTCAGAGTAAATCCTTGCTGGCGCATGGCCGGTCTCTCCGCTGTGTGTGTTTCCTTTGCGCCCGCCCACAGGGGCGGGAAACAAGTCCTATGTTAGCCCAGCCGGGCCGCCGAGAGCCAAGTTAGTAAGGCTCTCGCTCACCCCAGACCGTTCGGCCTTCCTTGATACAGCCGATCGGAATCCGGCTTCGCGTTACCGGATCGATCACCACCACCGGTCTCGACCCTAACTCGCAGGCCGACAGGATCTGGTCCACCGGCTCGTTGGTGCATGCGGCGTCTCCCGGGTTCAGGATGCAGAAGCACCCGGGTGCAGTCGGGTCGTCATAGCAACCCTGCAGCCGTTCTTCACCCGTCTTATCGATCACTACTGGCGGCACCAGCGGCGCACCCGTCGTCAGCTCAAGGCCAACGCAGTCGGTGCAATCGAGCACGTTGCTGGCCAGCCGTGGACCACCGGTCACGGCATCCAGCACGTAAAGTCGCGGAATACCGCCTGGCAGGCAGGGCGTGTTGGTCGGCTCAAAGGTGGTGAAAATCAGCGTTCCGAAGCTGACGCGTGGTGTCGCCACCACCCGCTCACCAGTCGGGCTGTTAACGTTCAGCGCCAGGTCGATGAACCAGCCTTGACCCAGCTCACCCGGGACCGTAGTGGTATCGATACGGCGAACGACAAATCCGTTGTCGGTGATTTCCTGCCCGAGTCGAATATCGACCAGGTCAGCCCGGGTGCCCGGGCTGCCGATGTTGAAGTCGGCCAGCGGATCCAAGTCCGGACGATCTTCAACGACCGTATAGAAAGTCTCCAGCATCGGGGTGGAGCTCACGGTGGCGTCGATGGTCTCAAAGAACTTACCGGTACCGAAGAACACCGCAAGATCCCCCTGCGGCGTCCGCGCCAACGTGGGCGCCGAGGTAATCGGCTGCGGGTTGTTGTTCCGGTCGCGTGCTGTAAACAGCGGCTGCGGGTTGCCGCCGGAATTAAAGGCGGAGCCCCAGTTGCCCGGGCTGTTGTCCGACACGTCAAACTTCCACATGTTGCCGTTGAGGTCGCCGATATAGACATTGGCGACGGAAAGCCCGTCAGCGCCATTCAGTTCGAGCCGAGGCGACGCAAGGCCCGCCGGATCAGCGTTGGTGCCCTGCCCCGTGGGCAGCTTGGCCAACACGGTTCCGTTAAACAGATCCACCACAAAGAGGAAGCCTTCATTATTCTGGCTGTTGTGGCCGTTACCGAAGATCGCGACCCAGGTTCCGGCCGCGGTCCGGCTAATGACCGGCCGTCCGATGGTAAAGCCGAGGTCAGGGTCGTCTTCCGAAGTGAGCTCCCACAGCACGTTTGACGAGTTAAAGGTGCCAGGGTTGGTGACATCAAGCGCGTATATGCCGCGACCGCCGGCACCCATTCCGCCGACCAGGACCGTCCGCCAGCTGCCGCTGAACGCGTCAGCCGCTGTGGCGGTGTCGTCAACGTAGAACTCGTGCAGGTAGCCGGGATTACTGAGCTCAGCGAGCTTCGGCGTAATCGCCCGAGGGACGTATGCAAAAAACTCCTCACCGTCTTCAGCATCGAAGGCGTGAAGCATGCCGTCGTTTGCGCCCACATAAACCGTCAGCGGGCGGCTCTGCTTGGGCCCGTCCACGTAGTTGACGTAAGTGGTGCCACCGCCGGAACCCGCGGGTAGGCGCGCCCAACCTTCGTTGCCGGGTCCTGCGACGATCGGCTCTGAGTTGACCACATCGCCGAGCAGGTTTTCGCGAACGCGGAACAGCGTGCCTTCCAGTGCGGCGTCACCCTTGATGAAATCCAGGAACTGATCGCCCGTAAAGGCCGGAGTTGCCGCATTGATGTCGACGCCGAGGACCGTGTCAAGATTAGCTGCCAGCTCGGTCTGAACGTTGGCCGCAAGATCGGTAAAGTCGTCAAACTCGACGCCACCGCTGTCGTTGATCGTAAACACCAGACGGTCAGTCGTTCGAGCTTTCAGCTCGTCTTCCGCCGACCATTCAACGGTGCCTTCCAGGTCTACAGCCACCAGATCACCGGACCAGTCAAAGCTGTCGAACGCCGCCTGGTACAGACGACTCTCCGTGGTCAGCCGGGTTGAGGTTGCGGTCAACGAGGTGGTGGGCCGGGAGCGCGCTACGATGTCGGCCAGTGCTTCCTGAAAACGCTCGGCAATCTCGGTGGGCGTCGCGGCATTGAGCATCAGTCCGCGGCCATTGATCGCGGCATGATAGAGGTCATCGATCTGAGTCGGATCTCGTGAGCCGTTAACGTCAGGCCAGGTCGGGGGGTTGTCATAAGCGTCTTCGATTTCAAAGTGGGTGACCCCGAAGACCCTGCCAAGACCGTTCAGCACAACCATATAAGTGTTCATGTGAAGGTCGGTTCGGCAATCTAGGGGCGTCGGTAAGGTCGCCGTATCGCATGCACGCGGGATTGACACCTCGCCCTGGTTTTCGACCGGGAAAGTCAGACCGCTCGCATCAAACTGGCGATAGTAGTCCATGGCGATGTCGGCAATGGTGTTGCCGAACGTGTCTGCATAAGGAGGTCCGTCACCGCCGTCTACGTTTCCGGGCGTCGGGATGCCTCCTAGGGCTGAGAAGCCGTCGGTAAACATCACCGCGAAGTTCTTTTGGCACTCAAACTCGATAACCGGGTTGTTGGTTCGCTGGAACTGATTACCGGCGTGGTTGAGCGCCTGTCGGTTGGGCGTGCTGCCGCCAAAGTTCTCGTTAATAATGTCCGTTAGGAACAGATTTCGCTCGTCTACCGCCGGATTGTTGTCGAACTCACGCATCGCCACGGTGTTGCGATTGTTGATGGTGAAATATCCCACGTTCATGCCCAGCGGCAAGTCGACAAATGCGCCGGCAATACCGTTCCGCACCGACAGGTGGCGCTTGCGGTAGTAGCTGAACCAGTTGGCGAAGTTCTGCATCTCTGGCGTACCCGGAGCAATGTCAGTTCGAACCAGGCAGGAACCGTCGGGACCCAGCGCATCTGCGTCGCCCGCGATCCCGGTCGGAATACGTTCGAAAATTTTGTAGTTGGCCGTTAATCGCGTCGCGCAGTCACCGGTTACCACGACATCCGGGAGCGGTGCGACGCCGGGAATCGTTAGCGTATAGGCTCCCGTATTGACGGGCGTGTAGTAGAACGACGGGTAGTAATCCATGCCACGCTCTGCGCCGTCACCGCCATTCCAGGCCTGATCCCCCACCTGATCGATCCAAGCGTCATTGGCGCCGTTGCGGTAGCGAGCGCCATCGGGAATAACCATCCCATTGTTGAAATGGAAACCCTCAAAGGTAAACGCCAGGTTTTGGGTTAGGTCGTGGAGCCTGTTGGCGTTGCCGGTCGACCCGGACGGATCGGACGGAGCAGCCGTTGGGTCAATGTCGTTGAACGTCAGCGCGCCGAAATCGGGCCAAGGCTCGTAAGTCTGCGTCGGATCGTAGTAACCCGTGTTATAGGCCGAAGACCACATAAAACCAAACTGGGGAAACGGCGGTATGACAAAGTGTCCGCCGTTGGGGCCCTCGGTGCGCGGGAAGATGTAAGAAGACTTCCGACCTGCCGTACCAAAAAAGAAGGTCCCGTCGTTCTGTACAAACGAATCCGTTGCGCCTCCCTGCCACCAGAGTGAACCATCGTTGGTCGGCGTGATTGTTTCAAACGACATCGAGCCCGAGTCGTCCAGAACTACAATGACGTTGCTCTTGACGTTCTGAAAGACCACCAGAGGCTGGTTGGCAATATCCAGCTGCGCCCAGGCGTTGCCGCTCAGAAAGCAGGACGCCGCCAGTCCCAGCAGCAGCGACATTTTTGTGTTGGCAGAGCGATTCTTCATGTCTAACTCCCATCTCCCTGTCAGGGATATGAAACTGAATTCCGTTTCAGTCTTCGTAGTAATAAGTGGTTACGACCATATCGTTGGCCCGGGACGCAGGTCCTTCGGAATACCCGAAGACCAGGAAATATGACGACCGGTTGCCGGCCCCGACTAGCGGCTCTTCCTCAAGCGGCTTACAGGCGACAGAACGTCCGCCGACACCGCTCATTTCCACCACCTGATAGCGCATATCGCCGCGGTTGGTGTAGGTGCTGGTCGGCTGGGGCCACGTCGTTTGATCAGCGTTGGCCAGCAGCTTGGCGCCGGCGCAGTCGTAAACGCCCATGCCCGTATCGACCCAGCCCTGAGGCAGGATGCCGCCAAAGGTGCCTGTCTCGGCCGCCAGCCTCACCTGATCTTCGACCTGCCGAACGATATCTTCAGCGGTTTGAAATGCCAGGTTGGCCTCGCGAACGTTGCCTGCCATTCGCTCCTGCATGGTGCTGCCCTGCATCGCGGTGACAGAAATGAGCGTCAACACCAGCAGCATCATCATGCCCATCAGCAGCGCGACGCCGCGCTGGCGGTGAGGAAAAGCGTGAATGGGTTGTTTCATGGGTAGCGGTCCTAGATTACGTTGACGCGGTTGCGAACCGCGACGGTGGTGAAAAACACCTGGCGCAGACGCGAGTCGTCCACCGGGTCCACCGTGGTGCCGTTGAGGTTGTAGGTCTGATCATCGGTTTCCAGATCAGCGTTGTTGGTCGAGCGAAGCAGCAGCGACACGCGCATCGACACGATATTGGCCGGCGTGGTTACCAGATGCGGCTCGAGATAGGTCACGTTGCCCAGCCCGTCGAGCTCTCCAAACAGGAGCTGCATGTTCTCAACGCCTTCGATGATCTCTTCGGGCGTGGCGTCCGTGCCGTAGTCCATCTGGAAAAGCGCCGGCTGGCCGCCCGCGTTAACGCCGATAAAGAACATGATCGAATGAAATGGCAGCACCTGCGCTTCGTCGTTGTAGCTGCGGCTGAGTCCGGCCGCGAGATTGCCCGGCGTTGTGCCACCGTCGTTGAGCGAAAACGCCGCAGACCCGTCGTTGGTGCGCTGGAACAAGTCGCCGCCCGTGTTGCAGTCGGTGACCATCACCAGTCCACCACGCGGAAAGAGCTCGTCCAGCTCGGTCTGCGAATAGGGCGCTGCGGGTGTGGTTCCGCAGTCGACGGGAAAATTCAGGTTCAGATCGGCTGACGCGATATCGTAGCCACAGGCGGTGACCTGATCGACCGGCTCAGCGTACTTGATGATCAGGACGTCACTCCCAGGAACGGCGTTGTCGACAGCCGCCTGCGGGACCGCCAGAGCGCCAAAAGCCGTTGAGTAGTCGCCGGCATTGACCGCCCCCGTGCCCAGCGTCGCGGGCAATGCATAGTTGTCGTCGAGATCGGTCCCGTTAAATTCGAAGCCCACCACCGGCAGGTTGGGGTTGTAGATTGCCGCTTCGTAGCCCGGGGCGCCGTTGTCCAGCACCTCATTGGTCTGAAGCCTGGCAACACAGAAGTTGGTGCGGCCGGCTGGGCGAAGCCGGGGCTTCAGGATCTCGATGGCGAAGCGCCCCGACTCCTGGACCCGGGACAGCGCCTGCTGTGCGCGGTAGGACTGGGAGGTCGAGTAAAACACCTGCGCCACACCGCCCATCACTACAATGCCGAGCAGCAGCGCGATCATCAGCTCAATCAGGCCAAAACCCCGGGCCTGTCGGATTGGCTGTCGGTCAAGGCGGCTCATATCCGCGTATCCATTTCAAACCACTGTAGCGCTGCATCGGTTGTGTCATAGCCAGCCGCGGTGGATTGCGCAGCGTCGGTGCCGCGCTGCACCGTGTCGGCCCAGCTCAGGCGCACCGCAATGCGACAGCTGGTCGGATCACAAGCCAGGGCCCCGCCGTTGGGACCGGTCACCTGAAGCTGACCGTTGGGAAGCACACCGCCGACAAAAGCCTGCCACTGGGCGAGCTGCGCCGCAGTCGGGCCGCCGTTCAGGGTGATCTGCTGACGATTCGCCCGAATCTGGTCGAGGATCTCGTAAGAAGCGTTGGTCGCCTGAGTTCGCATAAACGCGTTGCCGCTCGACCGCAGCGAAATACCCTGCAGCCCAGCCAGGCCAAGCAGCCCGAGCGAGAGGACCAGCACCGCGATCAATACCTCGATGAGCGTGGTGCCGCGCTGCGCGTGCCTCGGGGAACGTGAGATCATCATGGACAGTTATTCCTTACAACGTTGATCCCGCCGGTGCGGGTAATAAAGATGTTGCGGTCGTTTTGCTGCTTGCAGCCGTCGGCCAGCACGTTGACCGTGTAGGCAGCGCCCAGCCAGCCAGACGCCAGAAAGTTGAGCGGATCGGCCGAAAAGGCATAGCTGGCCTGTTGAATCGGCTCATAAACGCGCAGCGCTTCGTCTTCGGCGTCGACATAGTCGCCGTCGCTGTTCCCGTCAACCCACAGCTCGAAGCCGGTATTAAAGTCGCCGTCCATCGACCGCAGCGCCGTGGGGCGCCCGCGGCTGAGGGCCTCAGACCGCGCCAGATTGACCGCTTGAATCACGGCGTTCACCTGTGTCGTCGTCCGCTGCCCCTGCACAAACTGGTTGAAGCCTGGCACGCCGACGGCAATCATGATGGCCAGCACGGTCAGGGTGACCATGAGCTCGACCAACGTAAATCCCGATGTCCTGTTCATGGGGCGTATTAATAGGTGAGCGGCGTCAGCCCCTCAAGCGATCTCCGATGATCGGTTTTTATTGTGTTCCAGGCGGTGGAGAGGCGTTGACAAGGCGGCCTTTTCGCGCGATTTTGCGGGAAATGCAAACCACTGTGACTTCCTGGAGCGAGGGCCTTTGGTCCAACAACCCGGGGCTGCTTCAGCTCCCTGGGCTCAGTCCGCTGCCGGCGGTCATAACCCACACCGCCTAAGGTTTTGGCCTGGGGCTGGTAAAACGTATTCGAGGGCGGCGGTTTCGTGGTCGCGGCCCTGGCACCGGGGTCTTTTCTGGCGCTGGCGCTGCTGGTCGCCGGACATCGATGGATCGATCGCCACCTGACACTGCAGATGCAGGTCATTGATAGCGCAACTTCGCCTGCCGAGCCTCAGCCCGAAGGAACGCTAACCCCCTGATATAAAAGTAGAAATCGACAAAATTGGATTCCCGTGAAAAAATGATGAAAGCGATTTCTCAAGGCACGGGTCTCTTAGAGCGTGACCGGGAGCTGTGCCCCACCCGCCACACTTGCGAAGTAAACGGGCACTGGTTGAAAACCGAGTTTCATCGAGAGGAGCGCCAGCGGATTTGGCCGCGAACGCCCGGTAAATGACGGCCCCAAAGGCCAAGCTTAAAAACTGAGGATTTACAAACATGTCCAAGCAATCATCGATCGTTATCAAGCCTCTGACCGCCGCTGTCGGCGCAGCGTTTGTTTCCACCTTTGCCCTGGGTACTGCGGCTGCGGCTGATAACCCGTTCGAGCTGACCGACCTCAACGCAGGTTATGAGCTGGCTGGTGAGAAAGACACCTCCGAAGGCTCTTGCGGCGAAGGCAAGTGCGGCGGCGACAAGGGTGAAGAAGGCGCCTGCGGCGAAGGCAAGTGCGGCGGCGACAAAGGTGAAGAAGGTTCCTGCGGCGGCGATAAGGGCGAAGAAGGCTCTTGCGGCGGCGACAAGGGTGAAGAAGGCTCATGTGGCGGCGACAAGGGTGAAGAAGGCTCATGTGGCGGCGACAAGGGTGAAGAAGGCTCTTGTGGTGGCGACAAGGGCGAAGAAGGCAAGTGTGGCGAGGGCAAGTGCGGCGGCGCTGCCTGAACCCGGTAATACCCTGCCAACTCCATGAGTAACCACCCGGTTGCAGGAGCTGGACTTGGGCTGCGGCGGGCCCTCCTGGGCCCGCTGCGTTCCCACGCCAGCGACACTCAGGCCGATCCGACGGTAGATTTCTGGGAAGTTGCCCCGGAAAACTGGATGAACGTCGGCGGTCGGCTCGGACGAACTTTCCGCAGCTACACCGAAAAGTACCCGTTTGTGTGCCACGGCCTGTCCCTTTCAATCGGGGGGCCTTCCCCGCTTGACGAGACCTTTCTGAAGCGCCTTAAAAGCTTCCTGGACCAGCACCAGATTCGCGCCTACAGCGATCATCTGAGCTACTGCACCGACGACGGCCATCTTTACGATCTCATGCCGATCCCCTTCACGGAGGAGGCGGTGGACTACGTGGCGGAGCGTATCCGTCGCACGCAGGATATTCTCGATCGGCGTATCGCGATCGAGAACGTTTCTTACTATGCAGCGCCAGGCAAGGAGATGGACGAAATCACGTTCATCAATGAAATCATTAACCGCGCCGACTGCGATCTCCTGCTCGATCTGAACAACATCTACGTCAACAGCGTGAACCATCGCTACGACGCCAAAGCATTTCTGGCCGCCCTGCCCGGCGAGCGCGTGACCTACTGCCACGTTGCGGGCCACTACAACGAGGCCGAGGATCTGATTGTCGACACCCATGGCGCCGCGATTATTCCGCCGGTGTGGGCACTGTATCGAGAGGCCTGCGAGCTCTGGGGACCCCTTCCGGCCCTGGTAGAGCGCGACTTTAACTTCCCACCCATCGCCGAGCTGCTCGACGAGGTGGAGAACATTCGCAGCATCCAGCGACAGGCGCCCGAGCGCGGTGAGCCTGTCGCACAGGCGAGCGCCTGATGTCCCGGCTCAGCGAACTGCAGCGGCAGTTCGCCGGCCACATCCGTAACCCTGGCGAGACGCCGGCGCCGGATGACATCGAAGACCGCCGCATGGCGATCTACCGCGAGTTGTTTTTCAACAACATTCAGGGGTTCATCGCCAACAACTTCCCGGTGCTGCGGAAGCTTTACACCAAGCAGCGCTGGCACGATCTCGTTCGCGATTTTTTTGTCCGGCACCGCGCCCACACGCCGCTGTTTCCTGAACTGCCTCGCGAGTTTCTGCAGTTTGTGCAGGATCACCGCGGTCCGGAACACGGCGATCCGCCGTTTATCCTGGAGCTAGCGCACTACGAGTGGGCCGAGCTGGCGCTGTCGCTGGACGAAGCCGAACAATCTGACGTTGCTGTCGATCCGGACGGCGATCTGATCGCCGGCGTGCCCGCGCTGTCGCCGCTGGCCTGGTTGCTGAGCTACGAATACCCGGTGCACTTGATCAAACCCGAATTCCAGCCTGAATCACCGCCGGACGAACCGACGCACCTGGTAATTTATCGGCGCAGCGACGACAAGGTGCACTTTCTCAAGCTGAACGGCGTAACCGCTCGACTACTTCAGCTGTTGCAGCAGGACCCGGGCCAGACCGGCCGACGTTATCTGGAGCTTATCGCTGGCGAGCTGGGTGCAGAAAACGCTGAGGCAATAGTTCAGGCAGGCACGGGAATTCTGGCCGACCTCGCAAAGCGCGAGGTGATTCTCGGCACCGCTCCAGCATCCTGACCAACCGTTACAAAGCTTCAAACTGTCACTGACTTCCGCGTGCTACTCTGCGGCTTGCGGCTTCCCCGCTCGCCCGCGTAACCCAGGACAGATTCGTTGAGTCAGACAAAATCACCCATCGCCCGGCGCTTTCGTGGTTTTCTTCCGGTTGTTGTGGATCTGGAAACCGGGGGCTTCGACTGTCAGGAGCACGCGCTCCTCGAAATGGCTGGCTGCCCGATTGAAATGACTGACGAGGGCGTCGTGAGGCCTGGCCCCACCGTTGCGGTGCACGTCGAGCCCTTTCCCGGATCCAAGCTGGACCCCAAATCGATGGAGATCACCGGGATCATTCCCGATCACCCGCTGCGTCAGGCGGTCGATGAGAAAGTTGCGCTACAGACCTTTTGCCAGCCGGTTCGCGAGGCGATGAAAGCGGCGGGTTGCGGGCGCGCAATCCTGGTGGGCCACAACCCGTCCTTTGACCTCGGGTTTTTGAACGCAGCCATTGCCCGAACGGGCTATAAGCGTTCCCCGTTTCACCCGTTTAGCAGCTTCGACACCGCAACGCTGGGTGGTTTGGCTTTCGGGCAGACCGTACTGGCGCGGGCGACCCGCGCGGCCGGCATTGACTGGGACGCCAACGAGGCCCATTCGGCAATCTACGACGTGGAGAAAACGGCGGCGCTCTTCTGTGCCATCGTCAACCGATGGCACAGCGAGCTGGGAATTCCCTGGTCGGACGTTACGGCGGAGGAATCCGCAAGCTGAATCAATGAAAGCGGCGAGGTTATCCGGTCAGCTGGTACTGAACATCCAGCTGCTCAACCATCGGCACCAGCTCACCCTGCACGTGGAGTTCGCGCAGCAGCGTGGCGCCGCCCAGGCACTGTCCGTTCAGAAAGACCTGGGGTAACTCTGAGTAATCGGGTGACTTTTGCAGGAGCGCACGCAGCTCCGGGTCGCGCTGGATGTCGACGCTGTGAAAACTCACGCCGGCGTCGGTGAGGGTCTCGATCGCCTCAAGCGACTCACGACAGCTCGGCTGCTCGGGACATCCGCGCATAAAGACACACACGGGATAACGGTCCAGCAGCTGCTGGAGCCTGACGCTGACTTCCATGCAATTCCTCCCTCGTTCTGTATCAAAGTCGGCAGATTCGCCGTCGTTGAACCCATAATTAGAGCACAGCCATCGTTAACTGAGCGTAAAAAAATGTGCCAGAACCACTCCACAGGCGACGGGAACGTTGCGGGATGACCGTGGACACAGCCCGGTATCCTGCCTCAAAATACCGCTTTGTTTAGCAACAGGAACGCCCGTGTCTCTGGATCACCTCATGAATGTTTACGGCCGGCTGACGGTGGGATTTGTCAGCGGTCACGGTGTCTGGCTGACGGGAGACGATGGGCGCGAGTATTTGGATGCCATTTCTGGTATTGGCGTGTGCAGCCTGGGACATGGACACCCGGAACTGGCAGCGGCGCTGGCGGACCAGGCCGGCAAACTCATTCACACCTCAAACATTCCACGGATACCGCTGCAGGAGCAGCTCGCCGACCGGTTGGCTGAAATCAGCGGCCTCGAGCGGGCCTTTTTTACCAACTCTGGCGCTGAGGCAATGGAGTGTGCGGTCAAGCTCGCGCGCCTTTACCACTGGCGGCGGGGGCGTGCGAACACCGACATCCTGGTGGCCAAGGGTAGTTTTCACGGCCGCACGCTGGCCTGCATCAGCGCCACCGACAACCTGAAGAGCCAGGAGGGTTTTGGCCCCATTGTCGGCGGTTTTACCGCCGTCGAGTTCGGTGACCTGGCGGCGATCGAGCAGGCGTTTAAAGACAACCCCAACATCGGCGCCGTCATGCTGGAACCCATTCAGGGCGAAGGCGGCATCAATGTCCCACCTTTGGGTTTCCTCAAAGGCCTCCGCGACCTGTGCGACCGCTACGAGGCGCTGCTGGTGCTCGATGAGGTCCAGTCGGGCGTCTGCAAGACGGGACGTTGGTTTGCCTTCCAGCACGAAGACATGAAGCCCGATATCCTGACCTGCGCCAAGGCTTTAGGTAACGGCGTGCCGATCGGCGCCTGCCTGGCGAGTGAACACGTCGCGGCGGCTTTTCAGCCGGGGAACCACGGCTCGACCTTCGGTGGAAATCCGCTCGCCTGCCGCGCCGGCCTGACGGTACTGGATATCATGACACGGGACGACACCGCCGGACAGGCTGCCGCCAGCGGCGAGGAGTTCATGGCGATGCTGCGCGAACGTTTGGGTGGACATCCAGCGGTCCGTGAAATTCGCGGACGCGGCCTGATGGTCGGTGTCGAGCTTGTCGCCGACTGCGCAGAAATCAAGGCGATGGCGATGGAGTCAGGCGTGCTCCTGAACGTCACCCGCGGACGGGTAATCCGGCTGCTCCCTCCGCTTGTGATTAATCAGCAGGAGCTCGAAACGCTAGCGACCGTGGTGTCCGACTGTGTCGAGCACTGGCACACCGCGCGAGCCGCCTGAACTAAGCCGAGTCCTCCAACAACCCGACTCACCCACCGGCCCCAGCTTGCAAAACCAGCAAATTTTCATCGAGCGGGTCGGTGAGTCGTTCCGCGACTGTACCCAAATCAAGTCGACGCAGGTGTCGGAGCCGGGAGCCAACGAGGTACTGATCCGACATCATTTTGCCGGCGTCAATGCGATCTACGATCAGATGCTGTGCGCCGATCGAGTGGATCATCTAGAGGTCAAGCCGCCGATGGCGGCCGGCGTCGAGGCGATCGGGACGGTGGTCGCTGCCGGCGGCGATGTCAGCAAGGTCCAGGTCGGGGACGCGGTGGCCAGCATCGGCGGGGGGTACTGTCTCTATAAGTGTTGTGACCAGTCCCAGGTGATTGCTGTTCCCGAGGCGAGCGATAGGATCCTGGCGCTGATTCCCAGCGGCGTTTCTGCTCTGCTCGCGCTCGAGCTGACCGGTGAAATGAAGCCGGGCGATACGGTGCTGATCACCGCCGCCGCGGGCGGGTTCGGCAATATCGCCACGCAGCTGGCGGTGGCCGCCGGAAACCACGTGATTGCGGTTTGCGGCGACGATCGCAAGGCGGCGTGGCTCGGGCAACAGGGCGTTGCGCGGGTGATCAACTACCGCCGGGAGTCGCTCGCGGAGGTGCTGGCCAACGAATACCCTGACGCGCTTGATCTGGCCCTGGATTCGATGGCGGGCGAGACGTTCGACACGATTTTGGAGCAGCTGGCGCCGCACGGTCGGCTGGTCGTCTACGGTCAGAGCAGCGACCGGCTACCACCGGCCAAGGTTTTCCAGGAGCGAGTCTATACCCGGCTTTACTGGAAGGCTGCGTCCGTGCGCGGGTTCATGAACTACCGCTTTGCGGAACACTTCCCCGCAGCGCGGGAGCGCCTGTTCAGGGAAGTTGCGCGCGGTGCCCTGAAGCCGCTGCTCGATACCGAACCATTCATCGGACTGGCAGCGGTGGCAGACGCTGCGGATCGACAGCTGGCCGGGCAGAACCTGGGAAAAGTGTTTGTCGATCTTCGGCCGCGCGAAGCCGAAGTCGAAAAAACGAGCCTCTAGCGGAGGAAAGCGTCGGCGCCCGAGCTCTTGAGCTGCTCCCCCAGCGCCATCGCAAATTTCCCGAGCTCCGCCTGGAGCGCCAGAATGTTGTCGGCGCAGATGTTGACGTGTCCAACCTTACGACCGGCGCGGGGCTTCTTGCCGTAATCGTGCCAGCGGGCGTTGGGATAGCTCAACGCGTTGGCCGGATCCGGCATCGCGCCGATCCAGTTCATCATCGCGGTGGCGCCGATGGCGTTGGTGGAGCCCAGCGGCCAGTCCATCACGGCCCGCAGATGGTTTTCGAATTGAGAGGTAACGGCACCGTCGAGCGTCCAGTGGCCGGAATTGTGGACCCGAGGCGCCATCTCGTTCGCCATCAGCCGCCCGCCCATGTCGAACAGCTCCAGGGCCAGCACGCCGCAATAGTCCAGCGAATCGAGGATCTTGCCCGCATACCGCTGCGCTTCGTCTCTGACGTCATCAGCGACGGCCGGCGCAAAGCTCGTGATCAGGATCCCGTCTTTGTGGCGGTTTTCGGTCAACGGATAGAAGGCCGTGGAACCGCTGACGGAGCGAACGCCGATGATCGACAGCTCGCGTTTGAATTCGACGAATGCCTCAACAATCAGGTCGTTGTCCTTGAGTGACTCCCAGGCCTGGGCGAGCTCACCATCATTGTGGACCACCGCCTGCCCTTTCCCGTCGTAACCCATGCGCCGGGTCTTGATGACACACGGATAGCCAATTTCCCGGCAGCTGGCCTCGAGCTGCTCCCAGTCCGAAGCCGGTGAAAACAGCGGGCACGGAATCTGGAGATCTGAAAAGAAGGTTTTCTCCGTCAACCGATCCTGGGCCATCCTCAGCGCTTGCGAGCCCGGCCGAACCGGCTTGGACGCGGACAGAAAGTCGGTTGCTGCGGTTGGCACATTCTCAAAATCCAGGGTGACCACGTCCACCGCCTCGGCGAACTCGGTCAGCGCGTCCTGATCGTCATACTCCGCACAGATGTGCCTCCCGAGCTGGCCGGCACAAGCGTCCGGTGCCGGGTCAAAAAAGACGAACTCCTGACCCAGCCTGACGCCTTCCAGCCCCATCATGCGGCCCAGCTGACCGCCCCCCAATACCCCAATCTTCATGTCGTAACGCCTATTCCTTTGCGTCCTGCCTACCGGCTGCCCGGGACGGATCGGGTTGCTCCATCACCCGCGAGGTCTGATCTCGCCGAAACTGCTCAAGCCGCTCTTTTAGCGCTTCATCGGTCAGCGCCAGCACCGCCGCGGCCAGCAGCGCGGCATTGACCGCGCCGGCCCGTCCGATGGCCAGTGTACCCACCGGGATGCCGGCGGGCATCTGGACGATGGAGAGCAGTGAGTCAACGCCACCAAGCGCGGCTGAGCGAACCGGCACACCAAAGACCGGCAGCGCGGTTTTTGCTGCAACCATCCCTGGCAGATGCGCGGCACCACCCGCGCCGGCGATGATGACCTGCAGCCCGCGGCCCGCAGCGTCTTGCGCGTATTCAAACAGGCGGTCAGGTGTGCGATGAGCTGACACCACCGCGGTCTCAAATCCGATCGCCAGGCCCTCGAGCGTCTCGGCGCTGTGTCTGAGCGTTTCCCAGTCAGACTGGGAGCCCATGATGACCCCAACTCGTGTGTCCATCCCCCCATTGTACTAAGATACGGGCACAGCTACATGGACGCAGTTCGCGGGGGATCTTATACATTGGCGCTGGAAAACAAGTTATTAGAGATACTGGCGTGCCCCGTCAGCAAAGCCGCGCTGCTGCCTCTGGGCGAGGCCAGCCTGGATAAGCTCAACGCGGCGATCACCTCAGGGACGCTGCAGTACGTCGACGGCAGCACCGTTCTCGAACCCCTCGAACAAGCGCTGGTCACCGAGGATAACCACGTCGTTTATCGGGTTGCCGACGGTATCCCCCAGCTGCTCCCGGAACGCGGCATTGGGCTGACCCAGCTGGACTGACGCCCTAGTGTCCCGTCACGTTAATTCGTTGAGTTTCAGCGCGTGTCCACAAGGCCCTGGAGTTAGGCGCGAGGCGCCGGCCAGGGTGGTTCCCTGGCCAAGGCTCGCAACGCCGCTCCAGGCCTTGTGGGACGCGCCCGAAGGGAGCCCCCTTGGGCGCCAATAACGGCGTTGCATCGCTTGCCAAGGGCTACGGCCATTGCCGGCGCGATGCGCCTTGTTCTTGGCGCCCAACGGGGCTCTGAAATGCAACGAATTAACGTGACAGGACACTAACGTCTGCCATGAACCGGAGTTCCCGCCAGGACACGCCTTATCATCAATGTGCCCGGATCTTTCTCCGCGGCATGGCCTCCCTGCTGCAAGGGATGTTCGAATCGGTGGACAACGCGCTGTTCGAAATGGCCGAAAAAGCAGACAGCAACGCACTGCAAACCCACTATTTCGACGGCATGCGTCAGGTGCGCAAAACCCGCAGCTCGGTGGAAAACGAGATCCTGAAGTCCCTTCGGGCAAGCCTGATCTCCTACCAGAAAGACGGTGGCGGCAGCAGCACGGCGAGCGCACCGGAGATTTCTGAAGATTCGTTGAGTCTGGTGGAAGAAGCGGAGCTTGAAGAATCGCTGGCCATTTCGGAAATGGTCGCCAAGGGTGAAAACCGTCTGTCGAGACCGCTGTTTGCGATTGGCCAGCGTTTGGGTGAAGCCCTGAACCGCACGCCTCCCGATGACGAAACCAACCCGCTTGGCCCGGCGTCAATCTGCAACGCGCTCCGGCAGTCCGGACCCTTATTTGAGGTCGAGCTGCCGGTCCTGCTGGTGATTTACAAACTGTTCGATCGCAAGGTTTTGGAGCAGCTTGACGATCTCTATCAGCAGGTCAATGACCGCTTTGTTCAGGACGGTGTTATGCCCCAGCTGCAGCGTTCGCTGCCGTCCGCTGGGCGAGGCACCCCTTCGCCGATGGTTGGCGGGCAGGCAGCCGGTGCAGCCGACGCACCACTCGCAGAACACCCGGACGTCGCCAGTCCGGAAGAGCCCGGTTACGCTGATGGGCAGGTCATGGGCGAGGATGCGGATGATGAGCGGATCATGCATTCGATCCTCAGCCTGTTGTCGGCTCGGCGACAGCGGATCCCGGCCGCCGACATCACGGGCTCCGCCGTTGGTTCAGCCAGTGCGATTGCTCAGACGCAACAGCTGCTCAACGCGCTGTCGGTGCTGCAGAACACGGCGCCAACCGAGGCGGCGGCTTCGGCTGACGTCAAGACATTGCTGCTCAGCGAAATGGATCGGCTGGATGGCGCCGGCACGCAAGCGAGCAGCGACGACGAGGACACCATCGACCTCGTGGCGATGTTGTTCGACTTTATTCTAAGCGACGAAAACCTGCCCCAGCCTATGCAGGTCCTGCTGTCGCGGCTGCAGATTCCCTACATCAAGGTAGCGCTCATCGATCGCCAGCTGTTCGCCAGCCGAGGGCACCCGGCGCGCCGTTTGCTCGACACGCTCGCTGACCTGGCGCTCGGCTGGACCGCCGAGGCCGACCGCGGAAATCGACTGCACGATTTTATGACCGGGGTCGTCGATCGGGTGATCAACGATTTCGACGACGACCTCGATCTATTTGACGAGCTGCGCCAGGAGCTGAACACCTACGTCGCCAAACGCCAAAAGCGAGCGCAGGTTGCCGAGAAGCGAACCACCGAGGCCACCGAAGGTAAGCAGCGACTGCAGCAGGCTCGGCGTACGGCGGCGAGGGTGATCGAAGAACACCTCGCCAATCAGGAGCTGCCGCGCATCGTTGAAGAAATACTCAACAAACCCTGGGCGAACGTGATGGTGCTCACCTGTCTGCGCCATGGAGAAGACTCTTCCCAGTTTGCGGAGGCGGTGGGTTTTGTGAAGCAGATGGTGTGGAGCGTGGCGCCAAAGAGTGACGCTGCAGAGGTGGCCAAGCTCCAGAAGGTGCTGCCCGGCCTCTCAGCGCAGCTGCGCGCCGGGCTGGAAATGGTGGCCTATCACGAAGACGACGTAAAAGACGTCTTCAAAAACCTGAAGAAGCTTTACCAGTCGATGCTGGACAAGCAATTCCGCGAGAAGGTCGAGCTGGCCGCGGATGAATCCCCGCCGTCAACCATGTCACTGCCGGCTGCGGTCGCGCCAGTTCAGCTGCCGATCTCCGGTGCGGCGGAGCTCTCAGACGGGGTATTCGATGATCTCGACAACGAACCTGAACCCGTTCCGCTGGAGCAGCTTGAGGCGGCTCTGCGTAGTCAGGTCGAATCGCTGGAACCGGGCACCTGGTTCCAGTTCAGCACGGAGGACGGTGGGGTCCAGCGAGCCAAGCTTTCCTGGAAAAGCCCGATCACCGGCAACTATTTGTTTGTCGACCAAAAAGGCATCAAGCTGGCCGATAAACCCGTAGCCGAGCTGGCACAGGAACTGGCCAGCGGCGAGGCGATTGCGCTCGAGACGGTGCCGCTGTTCGATCGGGCGCTTGAAGCCATCGCGGAGCGCCTGCAGGAAACACCCGCGGAGACCGAGTCATGAGCCACATGCCGCCCCCCGAACTGGAAGTATTGGCCGACGTCAAGCGCGCACTCAAAGAGGATCTGGGTGACGCCGGGGACATCACGGCTCAGCTGATTGACAAGAACACCCAGGCAATCGGGCGAGTGATTACCCGCGAAGACTGTGTACTGTGCGGAAAACACTGGGCCAACGCCTGTTTCCAGCAGATCGACTCGGGGCTGAAGGTGACCTGGCAATTCGCGGACGGTGACCAGGTCATCGCTGGCAGCGAGCTCTTCAGCGTCCGGGGCGCGGCGCGATCGATCCTCAGCGCGGAGCGGGCGGCGCTGAACTTTCTGCAGCTGCTGTCCGGCGTGGCCACGGTCACCGAGCGTTACGTTCGGGCCCTCACCGGCGGACCGACACGCGTTCTCGACACGCGCAAAACGCTGCCGGGGCTGCGGCTGGCGCAGAAATACGCCGTTGCCTGCGGCGGCGGCGTCAATCACCGGATGGGGCTTTACGACGCGTTCCTGATCAAGGACAACCACATCGCTGCGGCGGGCTCAATCACGGCCGCGGTGGCCCGCGCCCGATCTCTCGGCCAAAGCCAGCTGATTGAGGTTGAGGTGGAAAATCTTGAGCAGCTCGGCGAAGCGATTAGCGCTGGCGCACAGCGTGTTCTCCTGGACAACTTCGATCTCGCACGAACCCGGGACGCGGTTGAGCTGGCGGCAGGACGGGTGGAGCTGGAGGCCTCCGGCGGAATCGAGTTTAATCGGCTAGAACAGATTTCGGCCACCGGGGTGGACTACGTGTCGGTCGGCGCACTGACCAAGAACATCCAGGCGATCGATCTTTCGATGCGTCTGACCACCGATTGACTGAAGGCACAGAACTTTCCGCTCAGCCCACTCGGGGTCGCCGAACGTGAGTGAGCGGCTTGCCATGGAACGTCTGCGCGCGGTTGTAACGCGCCTGCACCGACTGCTGCGTCGCAGTCAGCCCGCCCTGTCGCCCGCCCAAGAGACTCTGCTGACCCAGCTCAACACCGCAGGACCCCAAACCGTCGGCCAGCTCGCCAGCCGCCAGCAGGTCAGCGCCGCAACCATTTCTCGAATGTTGGTCACCCTCGAACGCAAGGCACTCGTTCGACGCGCGCGAGACAAGCGCGATCGGCGGGTGGTATACGTGATCGTGACGCGCGAGGGCAGCACAGCCGCCTCACGGCAGAAAAAGGGCCACGCGCCGGACTGGCTGGGGTCCCTGAGCGAAGAGGAGGTCCGGATCGTCAATCGTGCGCTGGCGGTGCTGGATAAGGCAGAAATTGGCGCTCAAGAGCCGAAAAACGCCGATTTGGCCAAGCTGGCCCAAAAAAAACCCGCCTCCGGAGGGGAGGCGGGTCGGTGAGGCTCGCGGAAGAAAGGGGGAAGCAGGGGGGAGGGTCGCGAGCCTCGAAACGAACTGTAGCCTAAGGGCCGTTAATTAACCGTAAAACGGCCTGGGCCGTTTTGTTGCATTTTTGCAACATATCAAACACCTTTTTCCGGCATCGGGATCGTCCTACCCTGCTCTTCTCAATACGCGAAAGCTCGCGGATAAATTGATCGCAAACATCATCCGTTTTTGTCCTCGATTCGCTACCATAGAGGACTTAATTCCGCTGCCCCATCGGAGATCAACATTGAAATGGTCGCGCGCCTGCGGGTGGCTGCTGATCTGCATGCTTACCCTGCCCGCCTACGCCCAGTTCGATATCGTCACCAGGCCGATTTCGGAGGTCGCGGTAAACGCCAGTTTCCGCGCCCTCGCCGAAGTGGTTCCCCCTAACCAAAGCGCCTTGTCCGTGGAGGTTAGCGGTGTCGTTCAGGCGATCCCGGTGGACGTAGCCTCGACGGTCGCCAAGGGAGACCTCCTGCTGCTGCTCGACGATACGGATCTGCGGCTCGAGCTCGCACAGGCTGAAGCGTTGCTCGC
The DNA here is from genome assembly GCA_039033415.1 of Pseudomonadota bacterium. Taxonomy (NCBI): domain Bacteria; kingdom Pseudomonadati; phylum Pseudomonadota; species Pseudomonadota bacterium. The sequence continues at coordinate 102,476 of JBCCCR010000013.1, forward strand.
GGCCGCGAGAGCCAGGGTCGAGCAAGCACAGGTGCGCCTGGAACGCGCCAACCGTCTTCGGGACAGCGAGTTCATCTCGGCAGACGATCTTCTCGATCGGCAGACCGAACTAAGGATTCAGGAGGCGGAACAGCAGCGGCTGAAAGTTGCGCGGGACCTCGCCAGACGCAGGTTGGGTTACACCCGCCTCTTGGCGCCGTTTGCCGCCACCGTCACCCAGCGAACCGCGCAGGTTGGGCAGCGTCTGAGTCCCGGCGAGCAGGTCATGACGCTGGTCGACCTGGCCCGACCTCACGTCATCGCGAGTATCCCGGCCCGCGACCAGGCAACGCTTCAGCTCGCCGAGAGCTTCCGCCTTGAGACCCAGCGCGGCTCGTATGCGCTCGAGTTCATCTCGGCGGTGCCTGCCATCGACGCCGCCTCGCGGGTGAGCCCCGCGCGCCTGGCCTTCGAAGGCCCGGCCGATCTTCCGGGTGCAACCGGCACCGTGACCTGGGAGGTTTCCGGCGCGCTGATCCCCGTGGACCTCATCGTCCGCCGGAACGGTCAGCTGGGCGTTTTTGTCGACGAGACCGACTGCCCTGCGTTTGTGCCGCTTGCCGCTGCTGAGGAGGGTCGCCCGGCCCCGCATCAGCTCCCGCTGGACACGGCGATTGTGGTGAGCGGCCAGCAGCGGCTCAGTATCTGTCCAGAGGCGCCCTAGACCGTGTCGCTGTTCACCCGCCTTCTGACCAACCACCCCCTGGTCAACATCCTGTTTGTGGTGGTGGTACTGATGGGGATCCTCTCCTATCTCCAGATGCCAAGGGAGCAGGACCCGGAGGTCAACTTCAACTGGATCAACATCAATACCTCGTTTGCCGGCGCTAGCGCCGAAGATGTCGAGACACTGATCACCGGACCGCTCGAGGATTCTCTGCGCACCGTGCAGAACATCCGCTGGATCAGCAGCAGCTCCCGCGAAGGCAGCTCCAACATCCTGGTCCGCTTCCGAGATCTGTCCGATCGACTCTTCGACAAGCGGGTGAACGACGTGCGGCGAGCCGTCCAAAACGCCGTCAACTCTGACCTCCCGCCGGACATCATTGACCCCACGGTGCTTGAGCTGACCACGTCAAACGGTTTCCCCACCGCGCTGGTTGCCATCTTGGGCCGCGCGGACGACGAGGTGCTCAGGCGCGAGGCGTACCAGGTGAAGTCCGATCTGGAGCGGCTCTCCGGCGTCGATCAGGTCACCGCGTTTGGTCTTCATGAGCCGGAGATTCACGTCAGCTTTGACCCGGCGGCGCTGGCCATCAAGGGCTTTCGCGCTACACAGCTTTCCGATTTTTTCCGGCAGGCTTTCCGCAACGTCAACGCCGGCAGCTTTGAACTCGGATCTTCCCGCTACATCGCCCGGATTCCGGGCGCCACCGCTGACCTCGAAGATCTCGCCAGCTATCAGCTCGCCTCACCGATACCGGGCATGGCGCCAAGCGCAGCCGGCGATCTGGCGCGAATCGAACGGGGGCGCAGCGAACCGCGCCAGCTGGTGTCGGTCAACGGGCGCCCCGCCATCACCTTGTCGGTCGCAAAAGCCAGCGGCGCCAACACGTTGGAGCTCGTCGATCGCATCAACGCCTACATCGCGCAGCGCAACGACCTGCTGGCGGGAGGACCCACCGAGATCCTGCTGGCGGATGACCAGACTATTCCGACGCGGCTGGCGGTCAGCACGATGCAAACCAACGCGCTGCTGGGCCTGCTGCTGGTGCTTGGCGTGTGCTGGGTATTCCTCGGGCTCCGCGTCGCGGCGCTGGTTAGCCTCGGCCTGGTGTTTGCGATCTGCGGCACGCTGTGGGTGGTGTCGATCAGCGGCAACACGGTGAACCAGTCGGTGCTTCTGGGCATTGTGATTGTGCTCGGGATGCTCGTCGACGACGCGGTGGTGGTGGTCGAGGCGATTTACTACCGCATGCAGCGCGGCATGGCCGTCCTCGAAGCCGCCAAAGACGGGCTGAGGGAAGTCATGGCACCGGTCACCGCAGCGGTCGCCACCACCATGGCTGCCTTCCTGCCGCTGATGCTGCTGCCCGGCGTCATCGGCAAGTTTATGTTTGTGATCCCGTTTGTGGTGACCATCGGCCTGCTGATCTCGTTGGTCGAGGCTTTTTGGATTCTGCCGGCCCACATGATCGATTTTGCCGCATCGCCAGCAGCGGGCGGCAAAGCCCGCGGGCGGCGCGTCCGCTGGACCCACAAACTTCGCCTGCTGTACGCCAAGGCGCTTTGCCGAGTGATCCGTCAGCCCGTGCCCTGGCTGGGTGCCATCGCCGGCGGCATGCTGATGGCGGCGGCCGCGGTGGCAGGCGGCCTGGTCAAGATGGACTTCTTCACCTTTGATCCTTTTCGGCTGTTTTACGTCAATATCGACATGCCGGCGGGTACGCCGGTACCAGAGACGCTTCGACAAACCGCACTCGTGGCTAAGCGCGCCGATGAGTTACTGGAACGGGAGCAGGTGCGGGCCATCTCAGCCATGGCCGGCATCAAGTTCACCGAAACCGAAATCGTCTACGGCGATCAGTATGGCCAGCTGCAGGTTTCGCTCAATCCGGTTTCCGACGCTCATCCCGAACAGCCGCGTGAGCTGATCGAGCGACTTCGCCCGGAGCTTGAGCGCATCGCTGGCAACGCTGACATCAGCTACCTGGAGATCTCGGGTGGTCCACCCTCCGGCCTTCCGATCAACGTCAAGGTTCGCAGCGACAATTTTGAAGAACTGCGGGCGGCAACCGACGAGGTACTGTCGATCGTTCGGGCTATCCCCGGCAGCAAGGACGTCCGGGACAACGATGTACCCGGCAGTCCCGAGATGACCCTGAACATCGACCACGGCGCCGCGGCACGGGCAGGCTTGAGTTCGGGCGAAGTCGCGAGCCTGGCCCGGCTCCACGTGGACGGCGACGTCGTCGCCTTTGCCCGCGATGATGGAGAGAAGGTGGAGCTGCGCGTTCGCGCTGAGCGGGGCTCGGTCGACGACATCAACGATATATTGCGCGACCCCATTTTGGGTACTACCGGGCAAGCCACCACCCTAGGAGCGCTGGTCGACCCCACGGTAAGAGCCACCCGCAGCACCATTTTTCACTACAACCTGCGCCGAGCGATAACCGTGTCAGCCGACCTTGATGATGAGCTGAACGATACCGTGAAGGCCAACGACGAGCTCCAGCGCGAGTGGGCGAAAGTCGCGGCAAAGTATCCCAACACCGATCTGGAGTTTTCCGGCGAACTGGACGATCTGACCGAGAGTCTGGGGGCTATGGCTGGGCTCTTCATGCTCGGACTCGGATTGATCTACCTGATCATCGCCACGCAGTTCAGGAGCTATTTCCAGCCGCTGCTGATCATCGTCACCGTGCCCATGGCTTTTACCGGCGTGGTGCTCGGACTGATCCTGACCCAAAACCCGCTCAGCCTCTATACGCTTTACGGCGTGGTGGCGCTGACCGGCATCGCGGTCAACGGCGCGATTGTTCTGATCGACGCGGCCAATAGCCGACTTCGCGCCGGCATGAGGCCTCTGCACGCCACCGTCTACGCCGCCAAACGCCGGGTTATCCCCATCATCATGACGACAACAACCACGATCGCAGGTCTGTTCTCACTGGCGGTGGGTCTGGGTGGCAAGTCTCTGCTTTGGGGTCCCGTAGCCACCAGCATTGTCGCAGGGCTGGCGTTTGCGTCGCTGCTAACGCTGTTTGTTGTGCCGACCCTCTACCGACTGTTTATGCGCGGACACGGCGTACCGGAGCCCGAACCCGAGTCCATGCTGGTCACCCAGAACTGACTTGCTGATTTACGGTCATCGCGGCGCGGCCGGCGAGGCTCCGGAAAACACCATCGCGGGGCTCAGGCACCTGATCGGGCTGGGTCTGCAGCGGGTGGAGATCGATCTCCGGCTGAGCCGCGACGGCGAGCTGATGGTTGTTCATGACCGTTCTTTGAAACGCACCCATGGTGTACCAGGCCGGGTCAGCTCCCTGACGTCGGCCGCGCTGATCGAGCGAAGCGGCCGCCACGCGGTGCCGAACCTGCAGCAGCTCCTGCAGGCCTGTCCGGAACTGACCCACCTCCAGCTGGAGCTAAAGCCGGCGCCGGCGCGTGAGCGCCTTCCCATCGCCCGCCGGTTGGTTGAGACCTTGAGCTCTGTCGGCGCTCCGCTCACGCGGTACTGCGCGACCTCCAGCGACCCGAAACTGCTTGCCGTCGTCAGGTCCGTCGCGCGAGACCTGCCGCGAGGTCTGGTCATCACCCGGCAGCGGGACGTTGCCATGCTCGTGCGACTCGGCTGCACGCTGGCGTGTGTTCACTATCCTTTGCTGGATCGGTTTTTCGTGCGCTGCTTGCGTCGCACAAACGCGCAGGTCAGTGCTTGGACCGTCAACAGCGGAGCGGTGTTGCAGCGAATGTGCCGCCTCGGCTGCGACAGCGTGATTACCGATTTTCCTTCGCAGCTTCGGTCAGCCCTCGAAAGAACCCCGAAACAGCAGCCCTTCGGCCTCGGTCACCATGAGCTGGAGCGGGGCCGGTGACACCACCTCAGCGCTGCTCACCAGGCCAATCAGCGTCGTCAGTTGGCCAACACCCGATGGCAGCCTGAGCAAGCTATCCAGCAGCACTTCTTCCGTCGGCTGCAGTGCTGGGCCCGTGTAGCGACACCGAAGGGTCAGCGGCGGCAGCTCGGGATCATCGGGCGCCTGACACTCCCAGGGGGTACCGGGGGCAGGATTAAACAAGTGATAGGGGTCGCCGAATCGGAGCGGCGCGATGTCGATTTCAACGTCGCTCACCGGCACCTGTCCGCCGTTGATGACCGACACGCGCGACACGCCGGTCTCGCCCAAACTCAGCGTCTGGCTCGCCTGCGGTTCCCAGAAAACGCCGCTGTTCACGCGGAGCGTCGTGAGCTCGGCCTCTGGACGTCCAGCTTCGGGCACCAAAGTCAGGGAGGCTGACGCGACGCTGACCAGCGTCTGGTCCCCGGAAAACATGTCGAACTCAAACGCCAGCATCTCAGCAGCACCTGGCGGAATGCTCTCCCCCACCAACGCGTCTCCGACAAACAGACAGCTCACCGGCGGGCCGCTCTCACACTGCCAGCGAGGTGTCGCCGTGATATCGACCAGCGGGTGGTCCAGGCGAGGGAGCGTCACCCGAAGGCCCTGAGCCGCCGTCACGGCGACCGGCCCCAGATTGCGTACCTGCAGGCGAAAGGCGCCCCGCTCCACAGACTGCAGCGGGGAACGCGCGAATGCATCGACCGTCAGTTCCGGTAAGGACCGGATCACCGGTTGGGTCACCATCTGTTCCACGCCGTCAATGATCGTCAAGTAGGCCACGTCATACTGGGCCCCCTTCTGCGTCAGTCCCAGCGGGCGCAGCCCGCCCTCCGACCGCAGGTTGCCGTCCTCGCCGCGGCTCACCGTCAGCAGGCTGCCGTCATCCAGGTCCACCGCAAACACGTCGCTGACGCCGTTGCTGTCATCACCCGCCAGGGTGTCGTCCGCGCTGGCAAAAACCACAAGCTTGCCGTCTGCAGAAAGCAAGGGGTCGCGGGTTAGGCCGGTGGCGCTCAGCGTGTTGGGTACCTGGACGATGTTGTCGTTCCCGGACCCGGCGGCACGCCAGACGAACAGCGCCGTGCCGGCGCCGCCCGTGACGCTCGTTAAATTGGTGGCCTGACTGACGAACAGTATGGTGTTGCCGTCGGCAGAAAGCTGAGGGTTGAAGCTCGGCCCATCGGGCGGGCCGCCGTTGGCGGCGCGGGACAGGAGCGAGACCGTGGCTGACGCAACATCATAGCGGTAAATCTGATCCTGACCCGCCACGGGGCGTTCCGCCGGTCCCAAAGTGGGATCCAGCGCCGGGTCGGCGCTGACAAAAACAACACTGGAGCCGTCACCGGCCAGTTGCGGCTGCCCGCTGGCAAATTGGCCTCCCGCCGAGGCGGTTGAGCTGAGCTGGCGCAGTTCCTCCTGGCCAGCAAAATCGCCGAAGTAGACCTGAGAAACACCCTGCGCCCCCGCCTGCTGCTGGAGCTCAGGCGCGGCGGAGCTGAATGCGATCCACTCGCCGTTCGCGGACAGCGCGGGCTCCCGCGCCGGCAGCGAACCGGCAGCCGTTCCGGCCACACTCACCGACGCCAGCCGCGGCGGCGACACCGCGCAGTCGTCTCGCAAAAAGATATCTGTGACGCCGTTGGCATCGCTGATCAATGGACTGATTCCGAACTCTGCGCCGTCGATCGCGCTAGCGATCGCCGACCGACAGCCGTCGTCACTCACGGCACCGGCGGTGGTAGCCGCGCCGCCATCGATGAACTGACCGTCGATCGAACGCGACAGCAGTCGAACACGGCCGGTCTCCTGGTCGAGCACCAGCGCGTCGGACACGCCGTTGAGATCGGCGGGCAAAAGATTGGTGGCGCTGGTGATCAAAAGGGCATAACGACCATCCGATGAGAGCTGAGCGTCGAGCAGCGGCGCGTTCAACGGCTCTAGGGCCGGAGGCACCAGAGCCAGACGGCTCACGCCGCCGCTCGCGCCCGCAGCGACGAATCCGGCTGTGGCGCCGCTGCTCAGCGTGTCCAGATCGGTGGCCGCGCTTTCGAAAACCAGCAGCGTACCGTCCGCACTGATGTTGGCACCGAAGCTACCCGCATTGGCGCTGGTGCCGCTGGCCCGCCGGCTGGCGATAAACGATAGACCCGCAAACCGGTCGACCACATAGATATCGCTTAAGGTGTTCCCATCCTGATCGGTCAGGTTTCGCGCCTCGGACTGAAACGCCACATGCTGCCCACGGCTGGATAGTGATGGGTTAAAGCTGTTCGCATCCGCGCCGCCTTCGGCCGGCGCACTGACCAGCTCAGTTTCCAGGCGGAGCAAATCGCGCACAAAAACATCGAAAAAAATGTTCTCCTGCCCAGGTTCCAGGGTCGTCGCGCGGCTGTAAAAAGCCACCACGCTACCGTCCGGTGAGACGACGGCTGCGGCACTGTCCGCATTCGACCGCACGCCGGCGGTCGAGACGTTAATCAGCGAGGTTTCGCCAGTACTTCTGTCGTGTAAGAACAGATCCGGCAGCTCATCGAACTCATTGTCCGAGAAGTTGGTGGATTCGCTGGTAAACGCCACAAAGCGACCGTTATCGGAGATGGTCGGCTGAAAGCTGCCGCGGTCCCCCTCTTCTCCAGTGCTGGACACCGAAACGCGACTCGTCTCGTCGGTCTGCCGATCGCGAACAAAAATGTCCGAAGCCTCGTTGTTGTCTTCAGCAACGAGGTTGCTGGCCCTGGACGAAAAAGCGATCCAACGCCCGTCACCGCTGAGTGAGGCGTTAAGGCTGCTGCCGTTGGCCGGGCCGCCAGCCTCGCTGCGGGAAACGAGCTCGAGCGCCTGGTTAGGCCCCCGATCCGCCTGCCAGACAAACACATCGGTTGCGTTGTTGTCGTCGTCGGGCAGCAGATTGTCTGCGCTGCTGTGAAAGGCCACGGTGGCACCGTCCGCGGAGAAGGCGGCCCGGGCAGCGCCCCGGTTACCCTGGACGCCCGCACTGTCGCTGACTCTTAGGTAGCTGCCGCGCCGCCGGTCGAGGCGGTAGATGTCTCGCTGCCCGTTGGCGTCTGTCGAATCGAGCTCGTTGGAATCGGTAGTGAGCAGCACGTAACGGCCGTCGTCGGACAGCTGGGGTCGAAACACTCCCGCGGCGATCGCTGGCGCGTTGCTGCTGATTTGCAGCGGGTACTCAACGTCAGCCTCGCTCAGCCAGGGCTGCAGCACCCCGACCGCAAGCCCCCAGCCAACCAGCAGTTCAGCGGCGAACAAACGGCATTCCCAGCAGCAGCATCGCCCCCGCGAGGAGCAGTGCCCAAACACCGCCGCCGAGGGGCACCTGAACCGGCGGCGCGGGGGCCACCGCCGGTCCGGAGTAGGTGACGGTCAGCTGCGGCCGCGTGGTTCCGTCAGCGTTTTCGCGGCTGTTCAGCCGCTTCGCCGAACCAAACCCGGCGGCGGGGTTGGCGATCAGGATCCATCCGTGGTTTTGCGACGGGTCATCAAGCCACAGCTGCACGTCCTCCGCCATGGTCCCGCCGGTGTAGGTATAGGTTCCATTGACCCGCAGTCCAGTTCGAGCGGACTCGGCGGCAGCAAAATCGCCACCGGGGTTTGTCCACGCGTCTCCGCCGAGCTGGCGCTGCAGCCAGGTTGCGTCCCCGGCCTCAGCCGGCGCGCCGGTGCCCTCCTGGCCATCCGCGTCAACCGTGCCCTCACCCCACGACGCAAGCAGCCGGTGGAGGCGGACCGTGATCGTCTGGGAGATGGTTCGAGATACGGTGACGTCGAGCGATGCCGATTGCACGATTGCGCCGGCGGGGATGGTCGACAGATCGAAGGCCAGCAGCGCCCGTCGTTCGGTACCCACAACCGTCAATCCTGTAAAGAGATAGACGCCTCCGCCGTTGCTCAATACGCCTTCCGAGAAGATCGAACTGTCCGCCGCAGGCTCCAGGATCACGGCGGTGGTCGCGGACCCTTTTTCGCTGGCGGACGCGGTATTGAGGCCCCAAGCTAAGAGAAAGCCAGCCCCGGCTGCCAGAAGGCCTGTTAGGGCGATAAACGGGCGGTATTCTATGTTCCAGGTCACACTTTTAGACGCCGACAGGTGGTTCAATTGGGCGGAACGATAGCACAGTCGCGCCGTACCTTTTGTTGGTGTACAGCGACGGATTAACAAGGGGATTATCCATGCATCGATGGCTGCTCATCGCGATCGTCCTGGTCCAATCTGCGGCGGCTCAGTCCGGCGCCGACCTGATTTTTCGAGCCGGCTTTGAACCGCCGGCCCCTGACGGTCGGGCTGAGGCGGGTGCATTCCTCTGGCGCGTCACCTACGGTCCTACCCAAGCTGACATCGACGCGGTGGAAACGCTGGGCTTCGAGGGCTGGGTGGATCAGCAGCAGGCCATGGCCCCCACCTATCACCAGCCCCAGCTCGACGACTTCGGCGTTGAAATTGGCCAGGGTGAAAGGCAACGAGTCTGGTTCAACGTCGCCCAGAACGCGCCCGACCAGTTTCGCCAGCGGGCGGCCTTTGCGCTCTCCCAGATTCTGGTCGTCTCGGATCTCAACGGCGATCTCGAAGGTCAGCCCATGGCCGTTGCCCAGTATTACGACCTGCTCGTTCAGCACGCGTTCGGCAACTATCGGGACCTGCTCGAAGAGGTCACGCTGACGCCCGTGATGGGACACTACCTCAGCATGTTTCGCAGCACGAGAGATGCGGTGGCCGGTATCGAGCCCGACGAAAACTATGCTCGAGAAATCATGCAGCTGTTTTCCATCGGCCTGGTGGAGCTAAATATCGACGGCACCCCGAGGCTCAACGGCGGCAATCTGATCCCAACCTACGAACAGCGCCATATTGTTGCGCTAGCCGAAGCGTTTACCGGCTGGAACTTTTCCGGCGCTGATCAGGGTGACGGCGACTGTGAACCCTGGGAGTGGCGCTGGCCCGAGCCCAACTGGCTCCAGCCGATGGCGCCGTGCATGGTGACCGACCCCAACCAGAACCAGCCCGATAACTATCACGTGACGAGCGCCAAGACGATCGTCGGCGACGTGACGCTGCCCGCAGGCCAAACGGCCGAGCAGGACATGCAGATGGCGCTGAACACGCTGTTCAACCATCCGAACGTCGGCCCGTTTCTGGCCTATCGGCTGATACAGCGGCTGGTCACCAGCAATCCGAGTCCCGCCTACGTGGCGCGCGTCGCCTCGGTATTTAATAACAACGGGTCTGGCGTACGCGGTGACCTGGGAGCGGTATTCAAGGCGATTGTCTTGGACGGTGAGGCGCTGGCGGGCCCAACCAACAACACGACCTTCGGCAAGCTTCGCGAGCCGCTGTTCTTTCAGCTTCAGCTCAATCGCGTGTATAACGCTCAGATCAGTCAGGAGTTTGCCAACAACCCCGACTGCTGCTGGCCCGGAGCGATCTACGAACCGCAGAGTTTCTACGGCCAGGCCGCCCTGCGATCACCCTCGGTATTCAACTTCTTCAAACCGGATTTCGCCCAGCCGGGCCCGATCGAGAGTCAGGGCCTCGTATCACCCGAGTTTGAAATCAGCACCGAGACGCAGGTTGTCCTGCTCGCCAATTTCTTTTTCGACACGCTCGGCTGGGGCGCACCGATTCCGTGGCAGACCCAGCATGAGCTGCAGATCGGCGAGCTTGAAGCGCTGGCAGGAAATCCCTCTGCGTTGGTAGACCGAGTCGATCGCGACCTGCTGTTCGGCACGCTCAACCCGACCGCGAGGCAGCTGATTATCGATCGTGTGAGCGACATCCGCACACAGGACGCCGATCGACGCGTCGCTGAAACGATCTACTACATCATTACTTCACCCCAGAGCGTGGTGCAGCGATGAAAAAGCGTAAGGATTCAACCATGAAACAACGCAGATCCATCAGTCGACGGGACTTCCTCAAAGCTGCCGGCTTCTCTGCCGTCAGCGGTTCGAGCCTGGGAACGCTGGGGCTGCTGCAGCGAGCGCAAGCGTCAGTCGCGCACCAAAAGGGTTTTGCCGACTACAAGGCGTTGGTTTGCATCATGCTGGACGGCGGCGCGGACAGCTACAATATGCTGGTGCCCACCGCCAGCAACGCTAACCCGGCGCTCGATTACAACACCTACGCTCAAACCCGGCAGAACATGGCGGTTGGCTATAACGAAGCAGGCGGTGGAAGCTGGAGCCCGACGTCAGTCCTGCCGCTCAACAACACCGTGATGGGTTTCAATCCCGACTTCAGCGGATTGCAGGGGCTCTACAACAGCAATAACCTTGCGGTGGTGTCGAACGTGGGCTCGATGGTCGAACCCGTCACCAAAGCGGGCATCAACGCTGGCAGCGTGACGCTTCCGCCCCAGCTGTTTTCGCACTCTGATCAATTCATCCAGTGGGAGCGCGCTTACGCCGACAGCCAGCAGAACCGAGGTTGGTTTGGGCGCGTCGCAGACTTGCTGGCGCCATCGAACACGCAGCAATCTCCGTCCATGAATATCAGCGTCGTCGGCAGTAACCTCCTCCAGGTCGGCGAGACCGTCCAGCCCTACAGCATCAGCACCAACGGACCGATCGGCATCGAAACCGGCTGGGACCCCGATGGAGAGAAGCTCAGCGTTGTTGAGGCCATCATGGCAACCGCCGACAACCTGTTTGCTGATGAGTACACGGTAGTCAAGCAACGAGCCCAGGATAACTTCGACTTGATCGATGCCGCGATCACCGCGCTGGGCGATGACGATGCCCTGTTTGGTGCCGGGGTTGCTGCAAGCTTCCCGGAAGAAAACTGGCTGTTCGATCAGCTGAAAATTGTGGCGCGGATGATCGCTATTCGAAACGTGCTGCAGGTTGAGCGCCAGACCTTTGTCGTTGAACTAGGCGGCTGGGATACGCACGATAGCCAGAATGACGACCTTCCGGAGCTCCTGCAAACCGTCGACGCGGCCATGACCGCCTTTAACGCTGCGCTGGGCGCCCTCAACGTCCAGAACAACGTCACAACCTTTACCCAGACCGAGTTCAGCCGAACCCTCAACAGCAACGGCAACGGGACCGACCACGGCTGGGGTGGACACCAGCTGGTCATGGGTGGCGCGGTCCAGGGCGGCCAGATCTACGGAGAGCTGCCCGACCTGACCTTGGACGGTCCCCAGGATATCGATCGCGGCCGCATTATCCCCACCTTGAGCGTCGAACAGTATGCTGCCACCCTTTCCCGCTGGTTTGGCGTTTCGCCCGGCGAGCTCAACACGGTGTTCCCCAACCTCGGCAACTTCAATCAGCAAACGCTCGGCTTTATGGGCTGATCACGGCCAACCGTGCCTTTATAATGGGGCATGGATAGGCTGGCAGACAGGCGGAGTCCGGCGAGGCTCAGCCTTTGAGCATCGATCGCTGTTTCCGCACCGCTGACTTCCGGCGACTGGCCAAGCGCCGTCTGCCGCCGGCGCTATTCCACTACATCGACGGCGGCGCTGACGATGAGTCCACGCTGCGACGTAATACCGACGCCTTTGAGCGGGTGGATCTCGTCCCCAACGTGTTGGCTGGCTTGGACAACGTGGATCTATCGACGACGGTACTCGGACAGCAGCTCAAGGTGCCGTTTTTCTTTTCCCCAACCGCGATGCAGCGTCTGTTTCATCACGACGGCGAGCGGGCCGTAGGCGCGGCCGCTGAGGCCTTGGGCACGCTTTTTGGGGTATCCACCATCGGAACGCGCAGTATCGAGGAACTGGGCGCGCGCTTTGCTGCACCGAAGCTGTTTCAAATCTACGTCCACAACGACCCGGAACTGACTCGCGATCTGATCAGCCGCTGCAAGGAGGCCAACTTCAACGCACTGGCCCTGACCGTGGACACGGTGGTCGCAGGAAATCGCGAGCGGGATCATCACACCGGCATGACCACGCCGCCCAGCCTCACGCCACGAAGTCTCCTTGGCTTCGCCGCCAGGCCGGGCTGGACGCTGAACTATCTGCTGCGCGAGCGCTTCGATCTACCGAACGTGAGCCGCTATGTCAAAACCGGCTCCGGCGTCGCCTCGTCGATTGTTGACTACATCGACAGTCAGATGAAGAGCAGCATTAGCTGGGACGATGCGGCGTCAATGGTGGAGCAGTGGGGCGGGCCTTTTGTATTGAAGGGTGTGATGTCTGTCGACGACGCGCGCCGCGCGGTGGAGATCGGCGCCAGCGCCATCATGTTGTCCAACCACGGCGGCCGGCAGCTCGACGGCGGACGCTCTCCGTTCGACCAGCTGCCGGCGATCGCTGATGCCGTCGGCGGCCAGATCGAAATCATCCTGGACGGTGGTGTGCGCCGGGGCACACATATTCTCAAAGCCCTGGCGGCGGGTGCCACGGCCTGCTCCGGCGGACGGTTTTACCTTTACGCCCTGGCCGCCGGCGGCACGGCGGGCGTTGTGCGCGCCGCCTCGCTGCTGCGCGACGAGCTACACCGAGACATGATGCTGATGGGGGCCCGGTCGATTGCTGACCTCCATCCCTCGATGCTGGCCCGGCGGCCGTGAAGGTCGCTGACGCCGGCAGTCAGTCTTTCGAGGATCGAGCCAAACACGTTGCGCTGCACCTGCCTGGTGGCGGCGCGAGGGGCGCCTATCAGGTAGGCGCCATGCGCGCCATCGGCGAGTTAAACCCCAAACCGGAACGTTGTCCGTTCCCTATCTTCACCGGAACCTCAGCGGGCGCGATCAACGCGGCGGTATTGGCTTCTCACGCTGACCGCTTCAGTCACGGCGTGGACCGCCTTTCAATGTTCTGGTCGGCGATGCGTTGCCACAACGTCTATCGGACCGACTGGCTCAGCGTTATCCGCTCGGCCGGACACTGGCTGGGAGCCGTTTTGTTCGGGCGGCTGGGCTTACGCGCTCCCGCTGCGCTGCTCGATACCGCACCGCTTCGCCGACTCCTCAGGCATGAAACCCGGCTCGAGCGAATCGCGGATCTGATCAGGACTGGGGCGTTAGAGTCTTTAGCCGTGAGCGCGTCAGGTTATGCAACGGGCCGCGCCGTCACCTTTTTCCAGTCACGCGACGACGCCCCCTGGCGCCGAGGTCGACGACGCGGTCGCAGCGACGTCATCGACGTTGACCATTTGATGGCCTCGACCGCCCTGCCCCTGTTGTTTCCCCCGGCCCGGATCGGCCACGAGTATTTTGGTGACGGCAGTCTGCGGCAAACGGCACCGCTATCACCCGCCATTCATCTGGGTGCTGACCGTATTCTGATCGTCACCGCGCGTGATGCACGGCAGGATCCCGAACCCGCCGCGGATTCGTTGACGCCCAGCGCGGGTGAGATCGCGGGCCACCTGCTTGATATCGTGTTTATGGACAATCTCGACGCCGATCTGGAGCGACTGCACCGGATAAATCAAACGCTGGCGCTCATCCCGGAACCGCACCGAGAAAAAAGTGATCTCAGACCGATTGAGACTCTGGTTATTCGGCCGAGCCGAGATCTGAGAGAGCTGGTGGCCGAGCATGTTTCGCTGATGCCTGCGAGCGTCAAGACGATGCTGGCCGGCGTCGGGGCGTGGCGCTCGGATCACCGCCTTGCAAGCTATCTGCTCTTCGAAGCAAGCTACTGCCGAGCGTTGATGGATCTTGGCTACCAGGACGCCATGCGCGACGCAGAGAAGATCGAGCGTCTCCTGTTTCGCTAACGCGAGCCGCGCTCTCCTTCAACGCCGAGCAACGCTCCACGGACCGCGTCTCTTTGCTCAACCTGAGCCCGTCGCAGCTGCTGATAACGCTCAACAAAAGGTCCGGCGCAGCAGCTCTGTGTGGTTTGACTCCCGCACCGGGCAATACCCGCGATGCATTCATCCATGGCGAGTGCACCGGTGCCCGCACAGGAGAGCACCTGCTCGGAACACATGGCAAGCAGATGCTCCGAGGCAGGTCTCTGCGGAAGCGCGAGTGGAGAGATAGTGCGCGGGAACGATCGCGCTGGTACCGATCGCGTCTGCGGCGTGACCTTCTTCTTCGGTTGATCATCCAGCCATTCGCGAAGACGGGATTCGGAGATCGATCCAGACGAACCCGTTCCGCGAAGCACCTGGGATGTGCCGACACGACACTTTTGGTCCTGGAAAACCACGGATCCGTCGGGAAGGGTACAGCGATGAATATCTGCAGCGCTGGCTGAGGTTCCCAGCACCGATAGGGCAAACAGGCAAATCCGAAGCAGGTAAAGCACCGGCGCCGCAACAGAAAAAACGTTGTGGCCTGTTGACAGCGCCGGCTGGCTCAAACGGTGTTACTTCTTCCGTCGAGCGGTCTTCTTGGCAGCTTTCTTCTTAGCCACTTTCTTCTTAGCAACCTTTTTCTTGGCTACTTTTTTCTTGGCGACCTTCTTTTTAGCAACCTTCTTCTTAGCAACCTTTTTCTTGGCTACCTTTTTCTTGGCAACTTTCTTAGCTACCTTTTTCTTGGCAACCTTCTTAGCTACCTTCTTCTTAGCGGGGGCTGCTTTCTTCGCAACCTTTTTAGCCGCCTTCTTTTTGGCTTTCTTTGACGCTTTCTTCGCCACTGGTTCTCTCCTCTTTCTGCTGACAGATAAAGTCCGTACAGTTTTCACCCAACGAGCATCGTTGTCTGGATCGCGTTACTAACGATGACGCGTTTCGCAGAGCTGGTCGATGATCGAGGATTCCCCCAAGAAAACGTCGACCCGAAGCTGCGCGCAAACTATACCAGCATGCGCAGCAATACGCACAGCAGCTACGTCACCTTTTGTGTCTTTTGTTTCGGCACTGATGACAAAAGCCTTAGCGGTAGCCAGAGCCTTACAAAAACGAACGGGCATACGATGGGAATAGGTTTGCCGACAAACCCATCCCAGCATGCTTCGAATAACCGATAAGGTCAGTGGTGTTCAGCCTCGTCATCATCGTTGCTTTCCGCAAACTGGATGACGGCGCCAAAGCTTTCCCAATCCTTAAGGTCTGCAACACGCCAGTCGCTTAATCCCCGACGAAGCGTTGACCAATTGAGCGACATGCCGCGGTCGATCAGCTCTTGATCGGTCTGCTTAAGATCGTTGCTGTTCAGCGAGAGCATAAAAAAACCTTCGCCACAACGTGCCAGGTGACGTGCCGGGATGCTGTCCTCGGTGATCGGTTCGATCAGCACCAGCCAGACGGCGCCCAAGGAAAACCGTGCGGTGATCACTCCGCGATTGGGCAGCGGCTCGCTGGCGACCGGCCCTACGCCGAGGAGTTGCGTGTAGCGCTCCACCGCAGCAGCCAGATCTCGAACGAGAAAACCCAAATGATGAATGGTTGGCATACGCAATGTCCTCCTTGGCGAACGGTCAGTCTCTCACGTGCTCATCAGCCCGCCAAACCCGAAAACTGGGAAGTGTATAGGCAGTAAGAGTCTGACGTTATTCTTTTTTTCTCTAAGGCTTATAATATTTTCTATAGATCTATAGATTTTAATTTGATAACCACGTACAGTGCGCCCGCATGGCCGCAACGAGTCAAAAGTTTGCCAAGCAGCAAGAACGTGCGGTGAGAGCCGCGGCGGCGGAATTTGCCCGCTATGGCTATCACGGCGCCAGTACGGCGGGCATCGCAGCAAGACTCGGCATCAAGCAGGGCAGCTTGTACTACTACCTGAAGTCTAAAGAGGAAGCACTCGAGCGCGTGTGTCTGTTGGCGCTGGAGGATTACGTCGCAAGAATGCAGGCCATCGTCGAGAGCCATCAGCCATTTGCGGCGAAGCTGCAGGCGACCATCAGCGCGCACCTGCTTCGGTATCGAGAGAAGGATGAGGCAATGAAGGTTTATACCGACGAACGCCTTTATCTCCCGGCCACGCGACGTACCGGTTTGAAGAAACTCGGCAGCCGCTATCGAAAGATGCTCGAACAGATGTTCCGAGAAGGGATGGCTGCCGGGGAAGTCAGAGCGTTGGACGCACACTTTGCCGCGCAGGCTGTGATTGGTATCGGCAACGCCATGGGGGATCTGATCGTTCGCGATCCGGACCTGGACATCGTTGCGCTGGCGCAAAAATGTAATGACCTGTTGTTCAACGGACTCGCTGAATAACACACCGACCAAGCAAGATATTTTCAAAGGAGTAAGCAATGGGCGCTTTTAAAGAGCCACACGGTGGTGAGCTGAAAGATCTTTATCTCACCGAAGGACAGGCGGATCTCGAAAAAGCCAACGCGAAAGACTACCCCTCGTGGGACCTGTCTGCGCGCCAGCTTTGCGATCTGGATCTACTGATGAACGGCGCGTTCTCACCGTTGGAAGGATTCTTGGGAGAGGCCGACTATGAAAGCGTTTGCAACACGATGCGGCTGGAGTCGGGTGTCCTGTGGCCTATCCCGATAACGCTCGATGTCTCAGAGGCGTTCGCCGATGGAATCAGTCTCGGCGATCGTGTTGCCCTCCGCGACGCTGAAGGTGTACTGATTGCGGTGCTCGAAGTCAGCGACAAATGGATGCCAGATCTCGCGAGTGAAGCACAGCGTGTCTATGGCACCACCGATGATCTTCACCCGGGCGTTAACTTCCTGCTCAATCAGGCTGGACCGGTTTATCTCGGAGGAAATATCCTCGGTATCGAACCGCCGACCTACTACGACTTCAAGCTGCTCCGCGACACGCCATCAGAACTTCGCGGCCGCTTTCGTAAACTGGGCTGGCGAAAGATTGTTGCGTTTCAAACCCGCAATCCGCTCCATCGCGCGCATCAGGAGCTTACGTTTCGTGCCGCTCGCGAGGCAGAGGCCAATCTGCTGATTCAGCCGGTGGTGGGCATGACTAAACCCGGGGATATCGATCACTTCACGAGGGTACGGTGCTACGAGCACGTGCTGGAACAGTATCCCGATCAAACGACTCAGCTCAGCCTAATCAATCTCGCCATGCGCATGGCCGGGCCACGCGAAGCGCTGTGGCACGCCATTGTCCGAAAAAACTACGGCTGCACCCACTTTATTGTCGGGCGCGACCATGCCGGCCCCGGCAACGATCGAAACGGCCAGCCGTTTTACGGCCCCTACGATGCCCAGGATCTGTTCAAGGAACATGAACAGGAGCTGGACATTACCATGGTGCCGTTCAAGATGATGGTCTACGTGGAAAACAAGGCCGAGTACCTGCCGGCTGATGAGACCAGCGACAGCGACACGGTTCTGAACCTGTCGGGCACCGAGTTTCGCCGCCGACTGCGGGAAGGGCTCGATATCCCAGCCTGGTTTTCGTACCCCAAGATTGTCGAAGAGCTGCGGCGCGCCTATCCGCCCAAGAATCAGCAGGGTTTTACGATCTTCTTCACCGGCTTGTCTGGGTCCGGCAAATCGACCGTTGCCAACGCGCTGATGGTCAAGCTGCTGGAGGAAGGCTCCCGGCCCGTGACACTGCTGGACGGCGATGTGGTGAGAAAGAACCTTTCGAGCGAGCTGTCATTTTCGAAAGAGCATCGTGATCTCAATATTTTGCGCATCGGTTATGTCGCAAGCGAAATCACCAAAAATCGCGGTATTGCCATCTGTGCACCCATTGCACCGTATACTCAGACCCGCCGAGCCGTTCGGGAGCTGATCGAACCGCTGGGTGGTTTTTTGGAAATCCACGTGTCGACGCCGCTTGAGGTGTGCGAAGCGAGAGACCGGAAAGGGCTTTACGCCAAGGCACGGGCCGGTCAGCTCAAGGGTTTCACCGGAATTGATGACCCCTATGAAGCGCCGGACAACGCGGAGGTGGTGATCAATACGGCCGAGATGTCGCCGGACCTTGCGGCACATCGAATTTTGATCACGCTGGAAAAAATGGGATATCTCCGCTGACATGAGCCTTCGTTACGCGCTGCACCGCCCCCACCCCTGGCACGGACTGAACCCCGGTCGGAACTCACCCGAGATCATCACGGTCTTTGTCGAGATGACGCCGTTTGATTACGTGAAGTACGAGCTGGACAAGGAAACGGGCTTTCTGTCGATAGACCGACCGCAGCGAACGACCTCGCAGCTACCCTGCCTCTATGGCTTTATGCCACAGACCTACTGCGCGGAGGAGGTACATAAGCTCAGCCCAAAATCGAAGCGTGGTGACCTCGACCCGCTGGATATTTGCGTGCTCAGCGAGCGGCCCGTGGCCCGTGCTGAAATCATTCTGAAGGCTCGGGTAATCGGGGGCCTTCAGATGATCGACGACGATGAGGCCGACGATAAGATTGTCGCCGTGCTAGAGGGTGACCACGTGCTGGCGGATACCGAAGAACTGACCGACCTGCCGGACATCATGACGGAGCGTCTGCGCCACTACTTCCTCACCTACAAGTCCCCGCCCGACCAGCCGCAGAGAGTGTCGTCGATCGAGCCCTACGGCAAAGATCATGCGCACGCGGTGGTCAACGCGGCGGTGCTCGACTACAAGCGACATTATGGTGCGCACGGATCTTGACCGCGTTTGACGTCTTCAACGGTGACGCAGACGGCATCTGCTCGCTGATCCAGCTTCGGCTGGCAGACCCCAAGCCCGAAGCGATTAACGTCACCGGCGTCAAGCGAGACATCAGCCTGTTGCGGCGGGTTTCCGCCAGCGCAGGCGATCAGGTCACCGTGCTCGATATATCGCTCGACAAGAATCGGGACGCGCTCCGGCAGCTGCTGGAGCGCGGCGCTGAGGTTCATTACGTCGATCACCACTTCGCTGGTGAGGTCCCCGAGCACCCGGGTCTAACCACGCGGATCAATACCGAGCCCAACGTCTGTACCAGCATGCTGATCAACCGAGAGCTGATGGGTCAGTTCGTCAACTGGGCCATCGCGGGAACGCTCGGCGACAACCTGGCCTCGTCGGCGCAGATCCTGGCTGACAAGGCCTCGCTGTCATCTGACGCCTTCGCCAAACTGCAAAGCCTCGGCACCTGCATCAATTACAACGCCTACGGCGCCACGATTGACGACCTACACTTCCCTCCCGAAGACCTCTATCAGCGGCTTATGCCCTACCCTGATCCGCTGGCATTCGTCGACGACGACAAAGACACCTTCCCAAAGCTGAGTCAGGGTTATGCCGACGACCTGGCTAAGGCGCGACGCGCAAGCCGATTGCTGGATCTGCCTCACGCCGCGGTGGTCGGCCTGCCAAACGAACCCTGGTCGCGCCGCGTCAGCGGCGTATTTGGCAACGAGCTGGCCAACAATACACCGGACTGTGCCCACGCGGTGGTGACCGAGGGTGATGACGGTCTGCTGGTGAGCGTGCGTGCACCGATCAATCGGCGCTACGGCGCAGACGATATCTGTCGACAGTTTGAAACGGGCGGCGGCCGCAAGGCGGCGGCCGGCATCAACCAGCTCCCGGCCGATCAGCTCGACCGATTCATCCAGACTTTTGCGGACTACTACGCCACGCGAGCCTAAGGGAAAAGCACGCAGAGCCACTCGGCGATCAGCGCCGGCCGCTCCTGGCCTTCCACCTCCACCACACAGTTGAGCGTCACTAGCTTGCCTTCACCCTTGGGTTCGGCTGTGGGAAGCGTGATCCGCATCCGCACCCGGGCTCCGGTGGGCACCATGCCCGTGAACCGGATCTTGTTGCAGCCATAGTTGATGACCCGGGATACCCCTTGCCAGGCAACAACCTGCTCACTCAGGTGGACCATCAGAGACAGGGTCAGAAAGCCATGTACGATCGTGCCACCCATTTCCTGGGTAGCTCGCTCAATGTCTACATGAATCCACTGCGGGTCGAGCGTCGCGTCAGCAAACGCGTTAACCCGATCCTGATCGATGGTCAGCCAGTCGGAAACGCCCAGCTCCTCACCGACCAGCGACTCGATCTCTCCATATTTCACGTCTCGCGGCATAGCCGAGCACTCCTCGTTGTTATAAAGCCAATTGTGCGCCTATAGATCGAAGTCTTTGCCGACCGCAATCATGAGCGCCGCGTTGCTGAGCACCACCAGATCCACGCCGAGACCGTCTTTCTTGAAACCGATGGCCGGGACGAGCCCTGGCGCAAAGCGCCCGAAGTTCAGCGCCAGCTCATCTTCAAACTCGTCGCGGTACCCGTGCACAATGCCCAAGGCGAGCTTAGCGCGCGCGTAGCGGTGCAGACGCGGCAGCGGAAACTCCCAGCCATAGTAAACAAACTGCGAGAACTGTCCGAACGAGTTGTTAAACAGCGACAGCCCGTAAAGCCGGTTCCGGCTGTTACGGATCTCAAATGACGCCATCAGCGGCGCGCCGGAGAAGTCTTCGTCGTCACTGTAATGTGCATAGGCGCCGAGCTGAGCGTAGAGCTTGCGGCTGTCGACTTCTTCCGCTGCGGTAACGGAAAACTCTAGTAGCAGGACCGGCAACAGCAGCGTCAAAATCATGGTTTTATTCATCATGTCGCGCAGGCTACCGATAGGACGGGCACAGTCAAGAATTTCCGGCAAATTTCCGCGCGTGAGCGATTTGTCGGTGTCGACCATAGCCCTGGTTGTGTCCAGCCGCTAGAATGCCGCGGTTTTCCTGACCGAAGCGGCTTTTCAGGCATAACGGGAGCGAGAGGACTTGAGCGACACATCGAAACGCGGCTGGCTGATCCCTATCGGCGGTGCTGAAGAACGTTCCACAGACGCATTGATCCTGCGCCGCTTCATGAAGCTTTGCGGCGGCCGAGATGCGCGGATTCTCGTGATTCCCACCGCCTCAGAGCTGGCTGAAACCGGCCCTAACTATGTATCCCTGTTCGAGGAAATGGGGGCTCGCTCGCGCTATATCCCCATCGACGAGCGGGAAGATTGCTTCGCCGAGGAAATTGTCGACACGCTGGAGCGCGCCAGCGGAATTTTTCTGACCGGCGGCAACCAGCTGAGGCTATCAACCATTCTCGGCGGAACGCCGGTCGCCCGGTCCATCCGCGATCGATTTTCCAAGGGCGTCCATGTGGCTGGCACCTCCGCCGGCGCGGCCATCGTCTGTGAACACATGATTGCCGGCGGCCCGACCGGGCCGACGCCCACCGAAGACGGCGTCACGATGGCGCCGGGCCTCGGGTTGACCAACAAGGCGATTGTCGACCAGCACTTCCGACAGCGCGATCGGCTGGGCAGGCTCCTCACCGCCCTGTCCTACAACCCTTTTGCCACCGGCCTGGGCATCGATGAAGACACCGCCGCATTTATCAGCCCGAGGGGAACGCTTGAGGTGGTCGGCAGCGGCGCCATCACGGTGGTTGACCCGTCGGGGCTCCAGCATTCGTCCATGCACGATGCGTCCGATCAGGACCCGATCAGCCTGATTGGCCTCACGCTGCACATCCTCACGGCAGGTGATCACTTCAATCTGGAAACCCGCCAGGCCCAGGCCATCACGCTCAACTGAGCCACCTCGTTTCACACCGCCCAACGGGCTGCTAGCATGGCAGGCCTCCAGCAGAGGATCGGCATGAAAATACTCAGCACAAACGTTTACCGCGGCCCCAACCTATACGCGCACTTCCCGGTGATCCGCCATCAGATCGATCTCGGCATCCTCGAGGAGTGGCCGTCCGCCAAGCTGGGTACCGAATTCCTTGAAGGTATCAGTCGTGCCCTGCCCGGCCTGGCGGAGCACGGGTGTTCCTACGGCGTAGCCGGCGGGTTTCTGCGCCGGATGCATGAAGATGAGGGCACCTGGCTCGGTCATCTATGGGAGCACCTGATTCTCGAGCTGCAGACCATCGCCGGCTCGGATGTCTCTTTCGGGCGAACGCGCTCCATCGAGGGGCAACCCGGCTGCTACAACGTGGTTTTCCAGTACCACCAGCGGGATGTAGGTCTGGAGTCAGCGCGCATCGGGCGGCAGCTGATTCTGACGCTACTTCCAGAGCCGCTCCGCGAGCAGCTCGCCGAGCATATCGACAAGGACTTTGATTTTGAGGATGAACGCGACTCGTTTATCCGCTTTGCCCAGCGCAAGGAGCTGGGGCCAAGCACCGCGTCGCTGGTCGCCGCCGCGGAAGCGCGGGATATTCCCTGGCTGCGGCTGAACGACTATTCACTGGTGCAGTTCGGCCACGGTAAGTATCAGCAGCGCATCCAGGCGACCATCACGAGCAAGACAACCCATATCGCCGTGGAGATCTCCTGCGACAAAGAAGACACGCACAATCTGTTAAACGATCTGGGGCTGCCGGTACCGCAGCAGCGGATGGTCTATTCTCCTCGCGAGGCCGTGAGGGCGGCGCGCCGTATCGGCTATCCCATTGTCGTCAAGCCACTGAACGCCAACCACGGTCGCGGCGTCTCGATCAACCTCAGCGAGGATGAGGCCGTCGAGGAGGCCTTCAAGGTTGCACGCGAGCGGGGCAACTCCCGTTCGGTGCTGGTCGAGTCCTACATCTCCGGCATGGACCACCGGATGCTGGTGGTAAACGGTGAGCTCGTGGCGGTCGCCAAGCGGGTTCCCGGTCACGTTGTCGGTGACGGCGAATATACGATCAGCGAGCTGATCGACCGGGTCAACGCCGACCCGCGCCGCGGGATCGGTCATGAAAAGGTGCTGACCAAGATTGAGATCGATCAGCAGGCCAGGCGACTCATGGGCAACGCGGGTTACGACGAGACGACGGTTCTCGCTGACGGCGAGGTGTTCTACCTTCGCTCCACGGCCAACCTGTCCACCGGCGGGACCGCCGTTGACGTCACCGACGTGGTCCATCCAGACAATCGCGCGATGGCGGAACGAGCCGTGATTGCGGTGGGACTGGACGTGGGCGGCGTCGACTTCCTGACCGACGACATTACGCAGTCTTACAAAGATATCGGTGGCGCCATTGTTGAGGTGAACGCGGCACCCGGATTCCGGATGCATGTGGCACCCTCCGAGGGTGAGCCCCGGGACGTGTCCGGCAAGGTGCTGGACATGCTGTTTCCGGAAGGCTCGCAGAGCACTATTCCGATCGCGGGCATCACGGGCACCAACGGCAAGACAACCACCGCCCGCATGCTGTCACACATTCTTAAGACCGCTGGGCATGTGGTGGGCTCAACCTCCACCGACGGCGTCTACATCGACGGCCATCTCACGGTCAAAGGTGATATGACCGGCCCCTCAGCCGCCCAGATTGTGCTGCGCGACCCAACCGTCGACGTTGCGGTGATGGAGACCGCTCGCGGTGGCATTCTGCGAGCAGGCTTGGGCTACCGACGCAGTGACGTAGCCGCCTGCCTCAATATCAGCGCAGACCACCTCGGTCAGAAGGGTATCAACACGCTGGAGCAGCTTGCCGAAATCAAGCGCGTGGTAGTCGAGGTGGCTCAGGATACTGCCGTGCTGAACGCCGACGACGAACACTGCCTTCGCATGGCCGACTACACCGAAGCTCGCCATCTCTGTTACGTCACGATGAATCCCGCCCACCCGCTGGTTAGGGAACACACCCGCGCCGGCGGCCGAGCCGTGGTGCTGGAACAGGGAATGAACGGTGACATGATCACCATCTATGAGGGTGGAAACCACATTCCGCTGGTCTGGACCCACCTGATCCCGGCAACATTGGAAGGCAAGGCGGCCCACAACGTGCAAAACGCCATGTTTGCCAGCGCCCTTGCCTTCTCTATGGGCACAAAGCTGGAGGACATCCGCCACGGGCTGCGTACCTTCAGCACCAGCTTTTTCCAGGCGCCGGGCCGCATGAACGTCTTTGATGAACACCCGTTTCGCGTCATCCTGGACTACGCCCACAACCCGGCAGCCGTCGCGACCATGTGCCAAACGGTCGATCGCCTGGACGTTGCGGGCCGACGAATTGTGGTGCTCGCGGCGCCCGGAGATCGACGCGACGAAGATGTCGCCGCCATCGCCATGGAGGCCGCCGGGCACTTCGATCAGTACATAGTCAAAGCCGACGACAACCGACGCGGCCGCGAAGAAGGCGAGGTGCCGCGCATGCTGAAGGCATCGCTGGAAGCCAATGGCGTGGATGAGGACCAGATCGAGATGATTGCCGACGAGCAGCTCGCCGTGGACAACGCGCTGCTGCAGGCTGCCGAAGGTGATCTGCTGGTCATCTTTGGTGACGACATCACGCGCTGTTGGAAGCAGATCATTCATTTTGAGTTTGCCGGCGAGAGATCCAGCAAGCCGCCGGAGCCCACACCGACGGTTAGCAACGTCAGCCTCGTGGCCCAATCATTTGACCTGATGGACGATGATCAACTGATTCGCGATGAGCGCGGCGTGAGGCTGGCCGCCAGGGAAGTGGAAGACGGCGACTAGCGAGTGTCCTGTTTGAACACTAATGTCCCGCGACACTAACATGCGGCTGGAAGATTCGCGGCGACTTACCGGCCCCAACCTGTTCAGCAAGCTGCCGGGCGCAATCTGCGACATTCTCATCGATCGCAGCCGCCAGGCAGATCTGGCGTTTGCCTGGCGCCGCCATGTCGGTGACCTGCTGGAAGCTGTCGGCTGGGGCAACAGTCAGTGCTTCCATCGCCTCCACGAAACGGGGGTCTGCCTGGTGATCACCGCGCCGATCGACGCGCTGTACGCGGCCACCGAAGTCAACGAGGCCGCGTTCGAGTTCGCCCGCTGCGAGCTGGACGACACAACGCTGCCGCCACTGGACGAGACCGTCACCCAGCTCCGATCGTTGATTGTCGACGAGCAAAATCCGAAGCTCATCGCGCTGCAGGACGCAGCAGCCGCCCGCGGCGCACCTTTCTTAGCGGACGACGATGAGGTTTCGGTCGGTTACGGACACCGAACGCAAATTTGGAACTGCGACAGCCTCCCCAGTCCTGAACAGGTGGACTGGGATCAGGCGGGCCACTATGGCGAGGTGCCGGTGGCGCTGGTGACCGGCACCAACGGGAAGTCGACCACCGTTCGGCTTGCCGCGTCGATCCTGGCCGCCTCCGGCCGAACCACAGGCGTGACCTCAACCGACTACATCCGTGTCGGTGATGAAACGATTGATACCGGCGACTATTCAGGACCCGGCGGCGCGCGAACCCTGCTGCGTCATCCGCAGACCCAGGTAGCACTGCTGGAGGTGGCACGGGGCGGTATGCTCCGACGGGGGCTCGGCGTCACCAACGCCGATGCGGCCCTGATCACCAATATTGCTGCTGACCACCTGGGAGAGTACGGCATTCACACGGTAGAGGAGCTGCGCGATGCCAAGTTTATTGTTCACAAGGGCCTTGCCGACCGGAAGTTCCTGGTGCTCAACGCGGACGACGCGGGTATTGTCGAGTTTGCCCGGCAGCTGCCGGCTCAGCGCTTTATCTGGTTCAGCGAGAACGCTGAGCATCCGCTGATCGAGGGCCATTGCATGGCGGGCGGCGAAGGCTTTGTCGTCAGTAAGGGGCACCTCGCTTACCGGGACCGCGGCGGTGAGCACCTCATCATGCCGATCAACGACATCCCCGTGACCCTGTTCGGCAAGGCGCGCCACAACGTACAAAACGCCCTGGCGGCTGCGGCACTGGGTCATGTCCTCGGCTGCGACCATCACGCCATCAGTAAGGGGTTACGAGACTTCCACGGTGGACCGGCGGAAAATCCGGGGCGAGGGAACATCTTCCGGGGCAAGGGCGTGCAGGCAATCGTCGATTTTGCCCACAACGAGCATGGATTATCGTCGGTTGCGCAGACAGTGGCCGCGATGCCGGCGCAGCGGCGTTTGGTGCTCTTGGGACAGGCCGGCGATCGCAGTGACGCACTCATCGAAGGGCTGGTGCATGCGGCGCTCAAGGCCGATCCTGATCAGCTGGTTGTCTGCCGCCTGCCGGGCTACGAGCGCGGACGACTGCCCGATGACGTGCCCGATCTAATCACCGATATCGCCGTAGCGGCGGGCTTGTCACCCGACGCCATCCATCGCGCCGCCAGCCCTGTCGACGGCACCCGCTTCGCACTGGAGTGGTCGCGGGTTGGCGATCTGATGCTGATCCTGGCGTTGACCCAGCGAGGACCGGTCACGCAGCTGATCGAAGAAGGGCTGGGCGCCGCGTCCTAGCCCCGCTACACTAGCTGGTGACCTGACGGCCCTGACTGAAGTGGCAGAATGATCCGCGCGGACCGCTAAACTCCCGCAGCCAGCGCGCTGCTGACAATCGCTTTTGCCTCCGCGACAAGCGCCTCCAGATGAGCCTGACCTTTAAAGGATTCCGCGTAAATCTTGTACTGATCCTCCGTCCCCGAAGGACGCGCGGCAAACCAGCCGTTTTGCGTGGCAACCTTCAGGCCGCCGAGCGGCGCATCGTTGCCAGGCGCCCGCGTCAGGCGCGCAGCAATCGGCTCCCCCGCCAGCTCACGGTTGGTCACCTGGTCGGGCGAAAGGCTGGCCAGCCTGGCCTTTTCCTCCGGCCTGGCCGGCGTGTCAATGCGGGTGTAAAGGGGTGTACCGAAGCGCTCTGCTAGCCTGCGATAGTGCACCGCGGGATCCTCACCGGTTTCAGCGGTGATTTCTGCGGCAAGCAGATTAAGAATGACCCCGTCTTTGTCGGTCGACCAGGGTGACCCGTCGCGGCGCAGAAACGATGCACCGGCACTCTCCTCGCCGCCAAAGCCGAGGCTGCCGTCTCGCAGGCCCTGAACAAACCACTTGAACCCTACCGGCACCTCATAAAGGTCGCGCCCCAGATCCGCGGCGACCCGATCAATCATGCTGCTACTCACCAGCGTCTTGCCTACCGCAGCGTTTGCCGGCCAGCGGGTTCTGCGCTCGAAGAGCCAGGAAACCGCGACGGACAGATAGTGGTTGGGATTCATTAGGCCGCCGCTGGGCGTCACGATGCCATGTCGGTCGAAGTCGGTGTCGTTGCCGAAGGCGATATCGTAGCCATCCTTCAGCTCAATCAGGCTGGCCATGGCTGACGGGGACGAGCAGTCCATCCGGATCTTCCCGTCTTTGTCGACGGTCATAAACCGAAATGTTGGGTCGATCGCGTCATTCACGACAACGAGATTTAAGCCGTACCGGTCGGCCAGGCGCTCCCAGTAATGAACGCCTGACCCGCCCATAGGGTCGGCGCCGATCCGTATGCCCGATCGCGCAATCCCGACCAAGTCCACGACCTCCTCGAGCCCGTCGATGTAGGGCGTTCGAAAATCAAAGCGCGTGACGTGGTCTGAGGCTATGGCCTTGCGCCAGGTCCACCGACGAATCTGTTCCGGCGCTGCCAGCAGCTCGTTGGCACGCTGCTCGATCCAGCTCGTCACGTCTTTGTCGGCAGGACCGCCGTTGGGCGGGTTGTACTTGAAGCCCCCGTCAGACGGCGGATTGTGGGACGGCGTGATCACAATCCCGTCAGCCGGAGAATTTGGATGGCGCCGGTTGTGAGAGAGAATCGCAAACGAGACCACCGGCGTTGGCGTGTAGCCACCCTCGTTGTCCAGATGCACCGACACGCCGTTGGCGGCCAGCACCTCAACCGCGCTGATCAGCGCTGGCTCGGAAAGTGCGTGTGTGTCCATGCCAAGGAACAGGGGGCCCGTGATGCCCTGAGCCTTTCGATAATCCGCCACGGCCTGACTCACCGCCAGGATATGCGCCTCATTGAAGCTCCCGCGAAGCGCGCTGCCGCGATGCCCTGAGGTGCCGAATGCGACTCGCTGTGACGCCTCCCCGGGATCAGGGGAGAACGCGTAGTAGCTGGCAACCAGACGGGGAATATTTTCCAGCAACGCCTGCGGCGGACGCTTTCCGGCAAGCTCGTGTAAGGGCATGTTCGGGTTCCAGATCAGGGACGCTCAATGATACTGAGTTTCCCCTCGACAACACCATGTGAGCCTCATTTATCGGGAATTTAACTTGAAATAAAGCAGGATTTAACGGGCTCTTGCTAACTTCACGTTTCAAGCCAACAGGGGAATGAGACCATGCGCATCATCGCAATGGCCACGCTTTTTGCTATCAGCACAAACGCTTCCGCCGCCGCAAGGCTTTTTCTCATCAACGTTGCGCCAGACCCCAGCGCCGCCATCAGCGTTCCCTTCAGCGTTGAGGGCAGCGAGGTCGCCCAACTGAGCTACCGGGAGGCGAGCGGTTATGTGGAGGTGCCCGCCGGCAGTATTCGCGTATCGACAATCGTCGACGGTCGCTCGCTGGAGCGAGCCATCAGCCTGGTGGACGGCCTGGATTACACGGTGGCTCTGGGCCCGGCTACCCAGACCAACGGTGGCCTGACGCTCCACCTGATGCTCGATCACAACCACTCGATGACCCGCTCATCCACCACCTTTCAGCGCGCCAACCTGGCGGCAATCCGGGGATCGGTCAGCTTCGGAATCAACTGTCGTGGGCTAGCAACCAACAAAACCCTCAATAATGAGAAGCGCGAGAATGCAATCCAACGTGAATTCGGTGACGGCACGGTGACTGACGTCACGGGCAGCAGCAACCTCTCCCGGATCCGTCTCATCGACGCGCCGACCCTCGCCTGCCAGGTGGCGGTCGGGAATGGCAGCAGCACCAGCCAGGCGGACATCGTCGTCAACGAGGGTGCCGTCAACCGGGTGTTCGCCATTGGTGACGGCGAAAACCAGCCGCTGGAGGCGCTGGTTGTAACCCAGGAGGTGCGCCCGCCACTGGCGGTCATCGCTGCTGAACCGGCGCTGGAAGGGTTGTGGTTCACCCCGGGGAAGCCAGGCGAAGGCATCGCCGTCATCTGGAACGACAGCAAGCAAGCGCTGGAAAACACCTACTTTGGTTTTGGGAACGATGGTCAATCGCGCTGGTATGCAGTATCCAGCGAGCCGGCCCGCACCACGCTGAACGAACTGGAGTTTATCGCTCGGGACTTCCGGCAGACCGAGAGTTTTGATGGAGGTATCGGCCTGGGAAGCGAGGTGGTCGACCGACTTCGAATCGTGTTTCACGGCTGCAATTCGGCCACCGCCGTCGTGCAGCAGTCAAAACCGTTTGGCGTCAGCTTCAACGTTGAGCGGTTCCCACAAAACGCGCTGAAGCTCACACAGATTGCGAGCAGCGGAGCGGAGTGTCTGGAGAAGGAGGTGCAGCTGTGAAGTCAATTAACTCGGGACTGCTTTTTCTGGGCGCACTTCTTCTGGTGCCTTCGGCTTTTGGAGCCCAGCTGCTCCTTGGCAACGTCGCTTTGATCGACGTTGACGGGAGGCCGACCGCCGTGACCTTCCGCGTCGACGCCGATACCTTTATCAACGACGTACCGTATAAGGGCTTTCCAGACGCTGTTGAAATTTCCGCCGGCTGGCACACGGTTTCGGTGTTTGCGGCCGGCGATCCGGCCCAGGAAGTGCTCGTCTCTCGGTCGTTTTTCCTGCCCAGTGAAGAGGACAGCCTGTCGCTGCTCGCCGCTGGCGGGAGTCAAGGCAGGTCGCTGCAGCTGATCACCAGAGCAATCGACCCCGGCTGCGCGGACATCGCCTGCACGGGGACCATCAATCTCTCGCCGGCGGCGGAACTGCTCAGCGTAGAGCGACGCTGCCGCGACATCGATGCCCCTGAGGACAACACCTCGCTGCTTGCCGGAAATTTGCCCTATGGCGAGGGACGACTGGGGTCATCGAGCATCGGTGAAGCACGCTTCTGCGAGCTGTCGGTACTGGCCGATGACGAGCCTGTAAGCTGGCAGACGACGACAGTCGAGCTGCCGGCCACGGGGCTATCCACGATCTTGATCATCGGGGACAACATACTGGCGAGGCCGGAAATTATTGCCGTGGCAGATCAGGCGCTCGTCCCGGCAACGGAAGTAACACCCGATCCGATTGCCGGAATAACCTCCGTTGCGCTCTGGCGTGACCTTGACGAGCCGGGTGCGGCCTTCTTCCTCCTCGAACTGCCGGAAGCGGGGCGAGTGACCGGAACCGCCCTGCTGTTCAACAGCGACGGCAACAGCGAATGGCGAGCGGTGGACGGTGCTTTTCAAACCGCGACGGATCGTCAGGCCGGCACCCTGCGGCTCAGTCAGCTCGGCGTCAGCCGCGCCGAAGGCGGGGAGATCGATGTTGCGTCCTTACCGAATATCCAGCTGGTGTACGACGGCTGCAACCAGGCGACGGTCACGCTGATTGACGACACGCTGACCACGCGACGTATTGAGCGCACCCTGCCCGTTTCGAGCTGCCTTGTGTCAGACCCGTAAACGCCAGGGCTATTTTTTGCGCTTTTTCTTCGGTTTCTTTGTTGGCGGCGGTGGCTGGTTCTCGAAGATCCATCGCTCCAGCGGCTGCTGGATCACGGTGGGAAAGATGGTGAAGCCTACCACCAACAGAATGATGCCGAGGGGCCACTGCCACTGAATCAGCGTGACCGGCCAGAGAAAGGCCATGAGCGTGTTCATCAGCGTGTCTACGATAAACGAGATGACAAACTCCAGCAGGTCGCTGCTGAGGATGTTAATCGAGAAAAGCTGCGGAATGTCTTCGCTGATCAGCTCCACGATTTCTAGATACAGAAACGTCACGGCAAAGCCCAGCGCATACATCCCGCCACCGCGCGACTCCCAGACCTTGCGAAACCAGCGCCGGAGCAGTCCATGGGCGCCGTCGCCGATACCGCCGGGGCGCAGCAGCTCATCTTTTCCACGTTGCGCCAGTTCGCGCACGCGCTGACTTGCGGGCCGTTCGGGCTGCTTAGGCTGGTTTTCTTCCACGTCGATTCGTTGAGTCTCGCGGCCCGAGCGCCGCTACTGCCGTGACCGCGGAGCCTAGCATGATTGGGTAATTCGTCGAGTACAATTACACATTCAGAAGGATCTACTCGCGCCGCTGCTGACCGCTATGAATTTACCTCCCGAAGTCGCTCCTTTTTGGCGCCGATTCCTCGAAATCGGCCCTTCCGACGCCCGCAACCGACTGCTGGGCACCGACTGCTTCGGCGATAACCAGAAAGACGTCGACGAACTCGCGGAGCTGGTGGTCACCGGCGTGAAACGCGGCACCGCACCGCTCCTGTGGTCCTACGAATTTGACGGGGATCCTCCGCCGACTCCCGGTTCTCTTAGAGTGATCGTCAATTGGCGTGGGCAGGCGCGATGCGTCGTCGAAACCACCCGGGTCGATGTGGTCGCCTACGAGGAGGTCACCGCGGAGTTTGCGGCCATCGAAGGTGAAGGTGACGGATCCTTGGCTTACTGGCAAAGCGTTCATTGGCCCTACTACGAACGCGAGTGTCACCGGGTGGGCAAACAGCCAAGCCTCCAAATGCCAATCTTATGCGAACAGTTTCGTCGAGTATTTCCCTGATACGCACGGCCGGCTTTGCGCTGCTGCTTGGGCTGCTGGCCGCCTGCAGTGCGGCGCGACCTCCGCTCAACAGCGAGATGATTGCGGAACGCTTTGGGTCCTACGGACTGGAGATTATCAACCAGACGGCTGATCGAAGGATCACCAATCTCTTCTCCGGCGACCCGAATCAGCGGGTCACCCGGACCCTGGCAGTCGTGCGATTCCGCCAGCCGGTCGCTGCAGACCTCAGCGCTTCTCACCGAAAAATTTTGCAGGGTGAGTCCCTGGGAGCGACTCTGAAGGCCGCAGGATGGACAGTGGAGAAAGAAACCCTGGATGTCCGGACCGTCACCTCAGGGGGCAGCCTCGCCGAGATGATGCGGGTCGAACCAGGAAAGCCTCTGGCCGTGCACCTCTATCGCCTCAGCGCCGTGAGTGACTACAAGCGTCTCCCCTATGCCAAAATTGCCGAGGTTCACCATCCTGACCACCTGACCGTGTTGGACCTCCAGCGGATTTACGGCGGCGAGGTGGCGGCCAGCCCGTTAGCGAGTGGTCCACTCAGCGGGCTGTGGAAGACATTCCAGGAATCTCTGCGGCTTCTTTAGATCCCGCGTTTTTTTCAGCCATGGCGTCCAACGCCTTTGTCAGCGTCTTTTGGAACTTCTCCAGTTCGGAGTCGCTGAACTCGGTTGGTGCCTGCCGCCGCACCTCGATGGCTCGCTCAACATAGCTCAAGGCTTCCTCCGCGCGGTTGTCTCGCAGCAGCATCTTGCCCCAGCTGTGGAGAAAATCCCCCACTTGTTCTGCATCGCCGCCGTAAGTCTTCTGGGCCAGTTCCAGCGCTGCCGGAGCCATGGCCAGCGCTTGCTTCGCATCATGCAGGCTGAGCTGGCCCAAAAACGTTCGCTGCCTCAGAGATAACTCTCGGCGTGGTGTTTCAGGATGATTCTCAACGGTTTCCAGTGCCTCGCGCTGGAGTGATCGCTTGCGGCCATCTTCGCCCCGAATCAGCGCCAGCGTCGCCTGTTCCGCCAGCAGTTCGGCTTCGTTGAAGTGCGCCCTGCCGCTGATCTTTCGAACGGACCTCCTCGCGTCCGCGAGCATCTTGTCCGCCTCTTTACGCTTGGAATCGATAACCAGATCGTAGGCCAGATCGAGCTGCTCCCGCCAACGATCGGCGTGGTTATCGCCGACCTTCTCGATAGCGGCGGTAAACTTTTCTGAGGCTCGGCGTTCTTTCTTGCTCAGCTGATCGCCGAGCTCCTGATACCGATTGATCCGATAGCTGTCGTCCTCCGCGTACTGGCGGAGTACGTGACCATAGAGCACGTGAGCAAAAGCTTTGTCGGCGGGCAGACTGTCATCCCCGTCTCGGTAGTTGAGCGCCAGCCCATAAACCCGCTCATCCAGCGCGGCAATCCATTGAGCAGCCCGGCCCAGGTCGCGTTTACCGCCGGTTCCGGAGAA
Source organism: Pseudomonadota bacterium (assembly GCA_039033415.1). Lineage (NCBI taxonomy): Bacteria > Pseudomonadati > Pseudomonadota > Pseudomonadota bacterium. The sequence goes on from JBCCCR010000013.1 coordinate 135,741, forward strand.
CAGCATGTAGGCCGTCGCAACCTTTGCATCCGTGTAGTTTTGCTCCGCTGAACGACGAAACCACATGGCGGCCTGCTGGGGGTTTTGATCCAGCAGCTGTCCTCCCAGCAGCGCCACGCCCCAGCGGTACTGGGAAAGGATGTCGCCAGCTTCAGCAGCAGCCTCGATCCATGACAGCGCCTGACGCCGCTGAGCATCATCTGCCTCGCGATCCTGAAGCGCCCCACCAAGATCGGCCATCGCTCTCACCACCCCCTGTTCAGCGGCTGCGGTCAGCCAACGGATAGCCTCCTCCCGATCCTTCGAGAGACCCTCTCCGCGGTAGTACATTTCGCCCAGCCTCGCCTGGGATGCGCCACCCCCCTGCTCTGCACCCCGACGGATTTTGGCCACCACTTCCTGGGGTACCGAATTGAGCCGCTCCTCAGCGCGAATGTCCTGCTCGAGAGAGAGCTTGGCCATCAGGTTGCCGGTGCTGGCCGCCTGCTGCAGCCACTGCCGAGCCAGCTTGGGATCTTTTTCCACGCCGAGCCCATCCCGGTAGTACTGATACATCTGGTACTGCGCGTCAGCCTGCCCAGCCTGCGCCGCCTGGCGATAGCGTTTGACCGCTTCGGCGAGCTCAAGGCTGCCATCGCTATCATCCAGCAGTACGCCCAACCGATAGGCTGCTAGCGCCGCCCCGGCATCAGCAGCCATCGCATACCAGCGCTTTGCCTCATTCAGATCCTTGTCAAAGTACTCGCCCGTCTCAAATCCCGTACCGAGGCTATAGGCCGCATTCACGTTTCCAGCCTCTGCGGATTTTGCCAGCCAGTTCAGACCGGCAACGACGTCTTGAGCCAACACATCGCCGGTGACCAGATTGGCGCCGAGCTGAAGCATCGCGGTGGTTTCCCCTTGCTCAGCCGCCAGGGTCAGAAGTTCTTTGGCTTTGATCGCGTCAGCCTGGACGCCGACTCCCTGCAGATAGTGCAAGCCGAGGTTGAGCTGGGACTGCGCTACGTTGGCTTCAACCGCCGACCGGTAATAGGCGATTCCCTTTTCCATGTCCTGGGTCACCCCATTCCCATTGGTATAGACCCACCCCAAGTTGTGGAACGCTTCCCCATGCCCACCGGCGGCAGATTCTTCAAACATCGTGATCGCCCGGCCGGCGTCTTGAGGCAGCATTTTGCCGGTGAGCAGCATCATGCCCATCTCGTTTTTCGCCGGCGCGTAGCCGGCTTCGGCCGAAGTGCGCCAAAGTCGAACCAGCTCCGCCTGCTTTTCGACCGAGTCTGCCTGTGGCGCCAACGCGACGCCCAGCTCATGCATGGCTGCTGGGTCTCCTGCGTCAGCTGCCTGCCGGAGCGACGTGAGGTCCGGAGTATCTTCAGCCATCGACACCGATGCTGCGAATAACCCAAGCAGCAGGGCCCGCAAACCGAAACGAATCATGAAGTCCATACCCTTCCCCTTCATTCATTATCCTTTAGTTATGCAGTCTATACGTCGATCACAGAAAAACCGGGCCAGCGGTTCTATTCCCCGGTCGTATTGCTGGCAAAACAATAGTTATTGGCTAGTCCCCTGCCCCTCCCCAATAATGCAACAAACACCGGATCTGCAGGATCGCTGTCATGGCCTACAACGCGACGCCGTTGCGAAATATCAGTGAAGAAGATCAGCGAGCCTGGATCGACGACGGCGTTGTCTGTCTAAGAAACGTGTTCAGCCCCGAATGGCTTGAGAGCATGCGTCCGAGCTGTCAGCAAATTGCCGATGGCTCCGGTGACTTTGGGCTGCTCCCGACCATGCCGGGCCGCTACATGACTAGGACCATCGCGCCAATCCGACGCTTTATCTTCGAATCACCGCTCGGGGAAGCCGCCGCGCGAGTCATGCAGTCGAGCCAAGTCCGTTTCTTTTTCGATGAGCTGTTCGCCAAGCCGCCCAATTCGGACTCCAAGACGCTGTGGCACTCCGACCGCATGGGGTGGCCCGTGGTGGGGGACATGGTCCCGTCGCTTTGGATCCCACTCCACCCTGTCAGCCAGGAGAACTGCCTGGAGGTCATTCCGGGATCTCATCGGGTCGACTATCCACATTGGCTGTTCTCGCCTAACGCGCGAAAAATGATCCGTCCGGACGACCGCCCCAAACACCCTGACGAAGACAAGCTCCGCTCAGACCCCCAGAATCGGTTCGTCAACTGGGAGATGGAGACGGGTGACATGCTCGTCATCCATCCGTGGACGATGCACCATTCTTCCGGCAACACCGATGACAGCTGGCGCCTCTCGCTTTCCGTCCGGGTCTTTGGCGAAGACATTCGCTGGGCGCCGCGGCCCGACTGCGTCAACCTCGCGGGCGTCAGTTTTGACGAAATGCTTGAGGGTGAACCACCCACGGGGCCGCTGTTTCCTCTGCTGTGGTCCGACGACGGCGACAAAGACACCGATGAGGCCTATCCCCGTGGCTTTGCCACCACCTGGTCTCGCGAGCGGCGCACCAACGTCAACGATGATGCGCTCTTCAAAGAATTGCTCGAAAAAGAGGCGTAGGCTCACGATGACCGATCTAGCTCAGGACACGGCCACCACCAACATCGGCCAGGAAATCTTTGGACCGGGAAAACAATTTTTCGACAACGTTGTGCATGACAACCTGCTCGAGTCACTGCTCGAGCTGACAGCAGCGGTTTGGACCTGCCAAGACCGCGTCATGATCCTGGAAAACGTTTTGTCTGACCTCGTCGGAGGAGACCGGGATGTCTCGGCGCTGGTCGAGGCCTATCAGCCTACGGAACAGCAGGAAGCCGCGAGGGCCACAGCGCGAGCGGAGCTGGTTCAAAGCGTCTTTCGCAGCTTCTCCAGACCCACAAAGAGTGGCACGGCTAAGACCTAGACGGAGTTAGACGATGAATCTGATTGATCTCCCGCGCGGGTATCGGGGCCTGCTGCCGCGAACCACCCGTCTCGCTGATGAAAGCTACCTCGATTTTGTCGAGACGTTCCGCGGTATCGCAGGCTACGGCAACTACGCGCAGGTAGCGCAGGTTGGTGATGAGGCGGTGAGTCAGCAGCTTGGCGACACCGACGATACCACTCCGATTGAAGAGATTCGCGACGTCATCAATGCCCTGCCTTTTCCTGCCACCTGGCAGCGACTGATGCGCTCACACCAGGAGATGATGTGGCGCCGCACGCGCGGCTCGTTCCTGCCGTTTAACGAGTCCCTGGAGGAAGCGATGGCAGCAGCGGAGTCACAGGGGCCGGGCCGGCTGACCTACGACCCCAATTTCACGCCACCGACTTACGCCAGGCGAGAGATTCACCTACAGCCTGGCGGCTACACCGACGATCCGATCGGCGGCGTGGTGTATCACTATGGCACCAAAGTCTTCTATGCAGGCGGCAACGATCAGGACGAACTGCACGCGGAGCTTGTCGACACGCTGACGCCGCCCGAAGATCGGCATGTCAATCGCGTCCTCGACCTGGCCTGCAGCATCGGGCAAGCCACCGTGCTGCTCAAAGAACGCTTTCCCGACGCTGAGGTGACCGGACTGGACGTCGCTCTGCCGCTGCTGCGCTACGGACACTACCAGGCGGTCGCCCGAAACCAGGCGGTAAATTACGTCCAGGGGCTGTCAGAGGACCTGCCGTTCGACGATGGCCATTTCGATACGATCCTTTCCTACATTCTCTTTCACGAGATTCCCGTACCGGTGATCAAGGCAACGGTCCGCGAGGTTTTTCGCGTGCTCCGGCCCGGCGGCACCTTCTGTATCTACGAGTTTCCGAGCGCTGCCGCCGACATGCCCGCGTCACAACGCTGGCTGATTGACTACGATTCAAACAACAACTGTGAACCCTACTCACCGGGTTTTGTTTATCTGGACTTTCACGAGCTGCTCCGCGAGGCAGGCTTTGAACTGGCCCCTGGACCCGAAAACTCCAACGGTTTCCTTCAGACGATTATTGCGACGAGACCCAGCGGCTGAGATGGCCAGGGTCGCCAGGCGGGCCGCTACGCCTGCGCCAGGTCTCTGACATAGTCTTTGAACTGACGCAGCTCCCGACCCAGCAGCCAGCGAAGTACGTTGGGATTGCCGCGAAAGCCAAACCGGTCGTAATGGTCGTTCATCTTCAACATCTGCTCTACGCGGTCGTCGGACGCACCGGCAGCCCTGGCCTTTTGTTCAAGCTCAGCCAGCGGGATTGCGCGCGCTGTGACGTTTCGACCCAGCACGTCGCTGATGATCGCGGCCATGTCGGTCTGGCTGAGCGGTACGGGTCCCGCTAGCTCGTAGGTCGCATACAGATGACCGGGCTGGGTGGCCACCACAGCGGTTGCGTCCGCAAGATCGCGCAGGTCAGCCACATTGAATTTCATCTCGGTGCTGAATGCCATCGAGTGCTCGCCCTTGTCCTTGACGCTGTTCCAGATTGGGGCGAGGTGCTGCATGTAGCGAGTGGGTTGGACAATCGTGTATGGCAACCCCGACTCGATGACGTGTTCCTCCGCGTCAAGCTTGAGCCGATGGTGACGGACATCTCGGCGCAGCGGGTGCATGACGGAGTAATAAACAAAGTGCTTCAACCCCACCTCTTTCCCCGCCTCGATTAGTCGATCGGTGATTTCGATTTCGTTGGGATGCATCGGCGGACCGATGTGCACGAGCTTGTCGCAACCCTCAATTGCTGCCGCGATACTCGAAGAATCCTCCATATCGCCGATCGCAAACGCTGCGGCGCCAAGCGCCTGCAGCTCAGGCCACTGCTGTTCATCGCGGATGAATACTTTCACCGAGGCGCCGGCCTCTGTCAGCGCGGTCAAGACGGCGCGGCCGGTTCGGCCATTGGCCGCTGTGAGCAAGATGGTCAAGGGTCGGTTCCTTTTGTTGGTTGCCAACGCGGGGCGGATTTCTGCCCTTTGCGTGCCAAGATTGGAGCAGACACGGACGCAGACCTCCAATACTGAGCGTTTAGGCCTCCATAAGCGGTCGGAATAGCAGACGCAGTGCCCTTATGTTTACTGAATGGCCGCCTCGTCCAAGCGGCTTTGCAGCATTGACTGCTTAAGGAGATACGCATGTCGGAGCTCATCGTCCGCCGCTATTTCTTCAAGCTGCTGACGTTTCCGGGCGTGGGCAACCGCAGAACCGGCCTCCATGTAGCTTTTGTTCTCCGCCGTCTGAGCCTGAACAAAGCGGCACATAATGGTCCGTCTTTGCCGATCGTAGCGATTCAGCAGCGTGTACGCGTCGGCGTCGTCATTCAGAATCCGAGCCAGCTGACCGGTCAGATTCCAAACGTCATGGATACCGCTGTTCATACCGAACCCGCCAAGCGGATTGTGGACGTGCGCACTGTCGCCGGCCAGGATCACGCGACCATGATTGTATTTGACGGCAACACGCTGGTTGACTCGGTACACGGTTCGGTGATGGGTCTCGACCGAGTCACCCACACCGATCAGGTTTTGGAATACGGTGTTCTTGTAGCGATCGGAGACAAGAAGGTCATTGGTTAGCTCGCCGGCGGCCGGCACCAGAACGCGCCAACCGCTGGGCGTCAGAATGATGGACGCCCACTCGCGCTCGTCAGCCACATAATTGACGCCGGCAAAACCTTCGAAGTATTCATCGAGCGGCGTGTCGGTGCTGAAGGTGACAAACTTTTCCGGATAGGTCATGCCCTCAAAAGGAACGCCGACCGATTTTCTGACGGCGCTGCCGCCCCCATCTGCGGCGATGACGTAGCGCGACCGAAATTCCCTGACTCCATCCGGTGTCTGCGCAACCACCGTAACGCCCTGACCGTCCTGCGTTACCGACTCGACTCGATGAGAAAACCTCACCTCTCGGCCATAGTGTTGCTGCAGCAGCGACACCAGCAGACGGACAATCTTGTACTGCTCACATTGCAGCCGATACGGATAGGGGGTGTGCTCGCCCAGCTCCGAAAAATCGAAGGCCACCCGGTCCCCGGTCTCGCGTTCACGAAAATGGTAGACCGGCGTTTTGATCCCCTGCTCGATCAACGGGTCAACAACCTGTAGCTCCGCCAGCATCTCGAGCGTCGGAGGGTGAATGGTCGAGGCGCGGAGGTCTTCCACCGGCTCCGCGGCACCCTCGAGCAGCAGCGCGTCCAAACCCATCTTGGCCATCCGGTAAGCCGCCACCGCACCGACCGGCCCGGCTCCCACTACCACAACGTCAGCGTCAAACATCCATCATCCAGCACAGGAAACGCGAAAGCGTGCCCTCCGCGGCGTCTGAGCGCCAATGTCGAGTCGGCATGCGCGAATGCGCAGCAAGAATGGTGATCAGCTACTGGCGATCCGCCGCCCACTCTACGCAGGCGCGTTCAACTTCCGGAATGATGTTGATCACGGTAGGCCGCAGCGTTTCATCGGGGCGGACGATGAGGCCAGCTTCCCGAACCAACGCCGTGCGCAGCGTCGTCAGCGTGCCTTCAGCAAGCTCATCTTTGATCCAGCGATGGGGCAGCATGGCGATATATTCGCCGGTGGTGACCAGCGACTTAAGGGAAACCAGTGACGTCGTTTCAACCGCAACATCCAGCGGCGGCAGCGACTCAGCGGCAAAATAGCTATTGAGAAAGTTGGTGATATGAGGGTGTTTAACGATCGCCCAGCGCGCTTTGTGCATTTCGGCGAGCGAAGGCTGCTCAACGCTCGCCAGGGGATGATCAGCGCTAACCACAAACTCCGTACGGATCTCGAACAGCGGCTTGAGCGTCACTTCCGGCGGAACCTCACCCGGCGGAAAATTGGACAGCAGCACATCGATCTCACCGTTGTGAAGCTGGGCGACCAGATCTTCGAAGAAACCTTCGGTCAGGCGAACCTGAAGCTCCGGAAAGACTTTCGCCAGATGGGAGGCGAGAGCCCCGGCGAGGGTCGGCGCGAATAGCGCAGCAATGCCAACGTGTACGTGGCCCTTGTGACCCTTGGAGATCGCCTTAACGTCACTGATCGCCAGCTCCGCCTGCCGAATGATCAGCTTCGCGTACTGATACAGCACCTCGCCGGCCTCGGTCGGCGTGATAGAGTGGTGTTGCCTGTTCAGAAGGTCACCGCCGATGCGCTCCTCCATGTTCCGGACGCTTCGGGTGAGTGCCGGTTGGGTAATGTGTTGGAGCTCTGCGGCGCGGGTGATGTTGCCGGTCTCAACAACTGAGACAAAGTGGCGAAGCTGTTTGATTTCGAAATACATGTTCTATGCGTCAGCACTCGGGCCAAGCGATTTCCAGAGGTACAAAAACCGATCCAAACCGGACAAGCCGCGGGCAACGAGAGACCTAAAGTATGGATGAACCGGCCAGCGAAGACCAGCGATATGTGGCCCGGGCCGGATACACTCGGCGTACGCTGCTGGGCGCGGCGGCGGCGATGGTGAGTGGCTGCGTAGCGCCCCCTGGCCCTGCCGGCCAAGGCTCCAAACGCACCGCCCAACCCGGCCCATCTTCTGATTCCAGCGATCCAAGCTGGCGCCGCAAACTGCTTTACGCCGCCAGCGATGCGAACGTTACCTGGTCAATACTGGGTCGGAAGTTTGGGCTGCGCGGGAGCCAGCTTACGCCCCTGTGGGAGACGAACACCGTCGCCTTCTCAAAGATTCGCTACGGGGCTGGCGGCGCCTACTCGGTCACCACTCTGGAAGTGGTTTTTTACACAGAGCTGGACTCCGAACGGCGCCTCGAAAACTGGCTGAACCCCTACAAAGGGACCACACGGAAGGTCTTTTTGCCCGATCCGCAACCGGTCACTTCAACCTGTGATGCAGCTGCTCACTGTGAACGCACCGTGCCAGAAAGTCTCAGCATCACCGAGCAGGAGAGCGACCCCTATTGGCTCGGGAACCATCTATGGGCGCACAGCGAGAAGCAGATCGAGGTTCGGGCGACTGACGCTGGCCGGCCTGTTTTCTCCAGCACCGAGTTTCTGTCGTACCAGGGCAAACGAGAGGACTTGGAACAGGAAGCCGTCCCGGGCGCTTCGCTCAATTTGGAAATCATTTCCGACTGGCTGCCCTGGATGGATATGGCGGAGCAGGAGGGTGGTCTTTATACCCGTGCCAGCGGCAGCAAGCTCCGCACACCTGATGACCTTCCTGGCTCTACGCTTCGACTCCTCCAATCCCACTTCCCCAAAATCGCCCGCAATCCTTTCCAGTTTAATCAGTCCTGAAACGCCCCCAAACCGCGGGGATCAGACGCGCATGATCGGCACGTATGCACTGATGCTGAATGAGCATTACACGCGATCGAACGATGTCAATAAGATAAAAAACCTTCAGGTGATCGTTCCATTCCACTCATAAAGCTAAGAAGGATTAACGATGAGAAATGCCGTGTCTTATCCGCGCCGGTATCTGGCAACGCTGATTTCCTTATCCGTCCTTGGCACGTCATTGCCAACGACAACCCTGGCTCAGGACCAGGATGAGGACAGTTTCCTGGAGGAGCTTGTCGTGACCGCGCGACGACGCGAAGAAAACATCCAGGACGTGCCGATCTCCATCAGCGCGTTTTCCGAGCAAACGCTGCGCGACTTCAACGCGGTCGGCCTCGAAGACATCGCAGAACTGACGCCGGGTGTGCAGTTTCGCGAAATCGGAGGAACGCCCGAAATCACCATGCGTGGCCTGGCACAAACCGATCTACTCGGGTTGCAGGCCAACGTCGGCGTGTTTATCGACGGCGTATTTTTAAACAACCGATCGTCCATCGATTTCAACAACATGGATCTTCAGCAAATTGAAGTTTTGAAGGGCCCGCAAAGCGCGCTTTTCGGCCGTAACACCTTTGCCGGCGCGGTGAACTACATTTCTAACCCGGCCCGCATCGGCGAGTTTGACGCAACCGTTGATCTTGAGGCCGGCAGCGACGAGCGACTGACCTTCCGCGGCTCGGCCAACATTCCGCTCGGCGAGTCTGGGGCGGTACGCTTCTTTGCCGGCACGAGCGAGTTCGACGGCACCATCGAAAACGTCCGCGGCAGCGACAACATCGGTGGCTGGGATGAAAGAACCACCATCGGCTTCTCGGGGCTGTGGGAAACCGAGAACGTCACGACGAAGGTGTTTTTCACCCGCAACGACGTGGAAAACGATACCCCGGCGCTGCGCTTGACCAGCTTCGAGCTCAACGATGGCGGTTCACTCTACCGAGTGGATGACGGGATGGGTGGAACCATAGACCTGTTCACCATCCTCACCGGCGACCTCCCGCCCCTGGAAAACGTAACGCTCGATCCGCGCGCCCGCGGCAACAAGGGCGACTACTGGCTCGGCTATATCAACGTTGACTGGGATCTTGGCCCGGCAACGCTAACCGCCAACGTGTCCCGCTCGGAGTCGGAATACAGCTCCTTCTTGGACAGCATCGGTGACCCGAACGCGGTCAATATCCCCTTCTTCGGCCGGTTCACGCGTCAGTTTCTGACCGACCTGACGGGTGATCTCGGTGAGCAGGATTCTTACGACCTGCGCCTAACCTCCAACGAAGGAGCACCTTTCGAATGGCTGGTCGGCTACTCGCGTTTCGAGAGCGTAACCGGCGCGGTGCTCGGCACCACCACGCCGCTGTTTGATGCCCCAGATACCTTGGAGCGAATCACCAACGTCGAAGAGCGGCTGATCGCCGACATCGACGCGTTCTACGGATCGGTGAACTACCCGATCAACGATCGGTGGAACATCACCGGTGAACTGCGCTACACGCAAGAAGACCAGGAGCTCACCGACCAGGCGGAGATTTTCTTTCTACCGGCATTGAGCCGTCCGCTGACCTCGACCGCGACCGACTTTGACTACTGGAGCGGACGACTGGGTGCCGATTACAGCCTCGATGAAGATACGCTGCTCTACGGCTACGCCGCTCGCGGCGTGAAGTCGGGCGGCATCAACCCGGCCGAACCGGGCAGCCAGTTCTTCACCTTCGACCCGGAAACCAACTGGACGTACGAGCTGGGGATCAAGACCGACATCATGGACGGACGCGGCACCGTCAACGCCGCGGTGTACTTCATCGACTGGACCGACCTGCAGTCTACGGCGCCCGCCAGCCTGGCGGCAGGCCCGGTGGTGGTCAACGGCCCGGGGGCTGAATCCATGGGGATCGAGGTCGACGGTTCGTTCGACGTAACGGAGAACTTCACCGTCCGGCTGGCGGCAACCTACGTGGACGCCACGTACGACGGCGACTTCGTCGACGCGGCCGTTGAAGCCCGCTGCGGCGTCAATGCTTCGTCGCTCACGCCGGTGTCGACCTGTTCGGCGCAGGTGGGCGGCAACCAGATTGCCAACACCAGCGACGTGCAGACTTTCATCGCCGGTATCTACACCTGGCCGGACCTGTTTTCCGGTTACGACGGCTACGTTCAGGCCTCCCACTCCTACGAGGCTGGCCGGTTTTTGGAAAGCCTGAATATCGGTCAGACGCCGAGCATCAGCCTGCTGAACTTCCGCACCGGGATCAGAGGCGACAGCAGCGAGCTATCACTTTGGGTCGACAACCTGCTGGACGAAGAATTCCTCGCTCGCGCGACCCGGGTGACTGACGCTGCAGCGAACGGCCTTTGTTTGAACTGCGGCATTTCGTCGAACCAGCGAATCGCCGGCAACGGCAGGACCTGGGGCGTCAGGTACGTGAAGCGGTTCTGAGTCGTGTCGCTTTACCGCATTAGCAGAGAAAGGCCAGGGCCACTCCCTGGTCTTTCTCGAAACAACCCGTCACTACAGGAGTGCGCCATGAGCGACACAAAGAACACCACTGTTGAGGAAGTCAACGATCTGCCGGGGATCGAGCGTCGCACGCTGCTCAAGGGCATGGGGTCAGTGGTTGCCGCGGGGCTGGTCGGCTCCGGGCTGGCTGCACCGCGTGAGGCAAGCGCGCAGCAGGCGCAATCCGGACTCAGCAACCGGTCCTTTTCGCAGGAGGCCCTGAACGGCAAACCGTGGGTGTACGAGGGGGACCACAACTTCGACTTCGACGACCCGGTTGGCAACCGCATGGCGTCGATGAAAATCACCAACAACCTGATCGGCGAAAAAACGTACGTCGCCATGTTCTCGCGCGTACTGCTGGGGCCTCAGGGCAAGCCTGGCGCGCCGCTGCATGGCCATATCGGGTTGTGGACGTGGCAGCTCCAGGAGCCAGACCCCGAGGAGTTTCCCGATGCCGAGCCGGGGTCGATCGTTCAGCGCGCCCTGTTTACCGGGATGATTCTCGACCCCTTCACCTACAAGCCGGTGAATTCCGTGACAAACCACTACACCGGCAAAGAGGTCGAGGTGAAAGACTCGGTGTTTGCCGAAACCTACGTGCTCAAGCCCAAGGGGGGACACGAAAGCGTTGACCGACCGGAATTCATGAGCACCAAGCGCAAGTCGCTCAACCCTCACGTGATCTGGGGCGATGAGATCTCGATTTACCTTGCGGGTATTTTCCAGAACGAAGGACCCAACCAGCCACGCATGGATTCCTCCGTCTGGACCACCAACTATGCCGACTTCAGAAATCCGGACAAGCAGCTCAACCGCACCGACTACAACTTCGCCGGCCTGATGCGCGCCTGGGAGCGCCCCTGGATCGGCATCGGCAAGGACGACGGCGCCCAGCTGCTGTGGAACGTGAAAGGCTCCAAGCTCCACGATCCGGAGCAGATCCCCAGCCTGGTTGCCGACCACATCCTGAAGAAATACCCCGACCGGATTTAGTGTGAGGAGCGGTTTTCTCAGTTGGGTGTTCGGCCTGGCCGTCGGCTTGTCGGTGGCGGCAGGCAGGGCCGGGGCGGAAGCAGACTTTCTGTCATTCCTGACGCCCAGCAGCGACGGCGTACCCATCGCCGTCACCGTCGGCGGAAACCCGGACGGCCCGGCGCTGCTGTTCATCCACGGCTACATGTCCAGCACGCTGAATTGGACCAAGCAGCTTGAGTCCAGCCTCGCGCAAACCCACAAGCTTGTTGCGGTCGACGTCCGGGGGCATGGCTCGTCAGGGAAACCCTGGGAAAGCAAAGCTTACGCCAGCACCCAGCTGTTTGCCGACGACGTCGCCGCGGCCATCGAGGCGTCCGGGCTATCCAACGCCGTGATCGTGACGTGGTCGGCCGGCGGACTGTTTGCTCTGGACTATCTGCGTCACTACGGCAGCGACAAAATCGCCGGCGTCATCTTCAGCAGCAGTGCTGTCGGCCTCCTGCCTCAACCACCGCCGGCCCCGCCGACGCCGGAATACGAGGCGCGTATCGAGCGTTCGCGGTCGGTCAATCTGCCGACGATCCTTGAATGGACCAGCGGGTTCATCGACTTCATGGGCAAAGATACGGTGCTGCCGCCAGCAGACATGGAGCTCCTGCGGACCTCAGCGATCCTGGTGCCGCACCACGTCCGCCGTTTCATGCGCGACCGTCCGCTGGACAACACCGATCTGGTGTCGGAGCTGGATATTCCGATGCTCTTCCTTGCTGGAGACCAACACAACTCCTTTACGTCAGGCGACCTGACACAAGCCACCGCTCTTTTTGAGCAGGCTGAGCTGAAGAGCTATCCGGGACTGGGCAGCATGGTGAACTTTCACGCCCCCGACGAATTCAATGCCGACGTGCTAGCCTTTGCCGGCAAGGTCCAGGCAAAAAAAGGGGGCTGAATCAGCCCCCCGGTTCAACGCTCCGCGCTCCTATAGACGATCCGGATACTTTTCGGCGATCAGCCGCTTGTGGAAGTCTGGCAGATCTTCCGGGCTGTGGACCTTTTGCCCGGTCGCAAGGCTCATCAGCGAGTCGGTGTCACTCTCAACGTAACCCGCCCACGGCTTCTCGAAGGCCTTGTTCACCCCCATGAAGTTGTAGCCGGTGTTGATGAGACTCACGTCCGGATCCATGACCTCGGCGTAGGGCGCGCGCCAGGTGTTCTCCGTAAAGCGCGGCTGATGTTTGCCGGGCTTGCTGTAGATACCGCCCGAAAAGAGGACCAGCTGGTCGCCCCATTTTTTAATCAGGCGCGGCTTCGGTTCGTTGGGATCATCGTCGGAGAACTGCCGCTCTTCGACGAACCGTGACCCACCCATGGGAAAAGATAGGAAGTTTTCGACAAATATGTAGTCCTCGAGCTCCATGGATTTGCCGTTAAACGGATTCTTCATGTTCTTCACTGGCTCCATGGTGTGGGGATCCAGATACACGGAGGTAAACATCGACCGCATCAGAGCGGTACCCTCGGGTAGTTCGCCAAACTCCTCGGGATCGGGAACCTGGAGCTGCCAGGTAAACATCGAAGCCGCGCCAAGCAGCAGGCCGCCGGGTAGATCCTCCCGAGCAATCAGCTGGCGAGTCAGCATGGGAACATAGGTACGCGAACCAACCAGGTTGTTGGTCAGCTTGAGCACCGCGAGCTTGTTCTGCCTGGGATCTTCGATATCGAAGTTGCCGGTCTGTGTGGCCGTCCAGGGTGTACCGTCGTCCATTTCACCGTTGCTGAAGGTTTTGGTCCGGTTGTAGGCATTGAAGACCTTTTCCTTTTTCTCCCCTTTGGTGCCTCCCTCCTGAGCATTGGCCTGGTCGCCTTGTGAACAGGCTGCGAGCCCCAGCGCGCCGACCAGTCCGCCTACAACGGTCCGTCTCATCGGGTCCGCCGGCTGAGTATCCTGAAGCTTGCGGGTTTGTTTGGAATCCATGGGTGCCACCTAGCTTGAAAAATCTCTGAGACCCTAATGGATGGCGGCAAACAGGGTCCAATAGAAATCCGTCATGCAGGCATTCGTTCGGAGCTTAAGGTTCCTAGACCGCCAGGATATGGGTCACCACGGTTGCGCCGGTGCCTCCGATGTTTTGAACCATGGCGATCTTGGGGTCTTTGACCTGGTTGGCGCCGACACTCCCGGTCAGCTGTAGGGTGGTCTCCACCAGCTGATAAATGCCGGTAGCGCCAACGGGGTGACCCCGAGCCTTAAGGCCACCCATGGTGGCGATGGGGAGCCGCCCGTCGATGGCGGTAACACCCTCTTCCCCGAGGCGCACGCCCTCACCTGGCTTGGCGAAACCCGCCGCCTCCAGACTCAGAGCGGTAATGACCGTATAGGCATCGTGCAGCTCGAAGATGTCGATCGCGTCTGACGATATGCCGGCCTGCTCGTAGGCTTTGCGGCTCGAAGTTTCCGCACCAGCAAGGGTCAGCGGATTATCGCGACGGTCAATGGCCAGCGAGTCGGTGCCTACCGCCGAGGCAAGCACCCTGACGACGGGAGCGCCGCTCCGCCGCGCGGCGTCCGCCACGTCTCGGGTCGCCAGCACCACGGCGGCGCAGCCGTCACAGGTGGGCGGCGCATCCATCAGCTTGACGGGTTCCGAGAGCATCTTTGAGCCCAGGTAGGCCTCGACGTCGATCGGTTTGTGGAGCAGCGCGTTGGGGTTGTTCATCGCGTTGCTGTGGGCGGTCACGGCAAACGGCGCAAACTGCTCAGGCGTCACGGCATGTTTTTCCATATACATCGCCATGAGCCGAGCATTCAGCGAGATAAACGACTCACCGTGTACACCTTCCAATTCCCAGTCTGCGGCCGTTGCCAGCGCCGCGGTGATTTGCTCCCGCGGCGCCTGCGTCATTCGCTCGAGTCCGCAGACCACCACCAAGTCATGAAGGCCGCCAGCGATTGCGCTATAGCCAACGCGAGCCGCTGCCGCACCTGAGCCACATGCCGCCTCGAGCGTCATCGACTCAACGCCCCGAAAGCCGGAGATGTCTGCGAACAGCGGACCCAGCTGCTGCTGCTGGGCTAGCATGCCCGCCATCATGTTGCCGACAAATAAGGCACTGACGTCTACCGGCTCAACGGTCGCGCTTTCCAGCGCGGCCGTGATCGCTTCGCGGGCCATGTAGCGGCCACGCATTTCCCTGCCCTTGCTGACCGGGATCTGGCCGATGCCAATCAGATAAACCTCTCGCATGTCGCTTCCCGCCTGTAACCGTAATCGATCCGCCGAGTGTAGCGCTTAATCCTACGCCGCCCCTACACGCAAAGCATTAGACCTTGGTCGGGGCAAACCGTTGGGGAATGGGAGTGCCGGGCGTATCATTAGGGCAATTCCGAAACCCAGGGGGAAGTCTCATGCAACGATATTGGCGTCACGGCCTCACCATATTGTTTAGTGGCATTGTTCTCAGCGCATGCTCTTCGACGCAGATCCGCGAATCCTGGACGAACCCCGAGTTTCAATCCATCTCCCTGGGGAAGGTTTTGGTCATTGCTGTCGGCGAGAACGAACCGCGGCGAGCTCAGTTCGAGGTTGAACTGGCGGCAATATTGAGCGAACGAGGAGCCAACGCTGTCGCCCGAGATTCGATTCGGGAACTTCGCGGCAATCCCGGCCGTGAGAAAGTAGAGAAATATGTCCGCGAGCAATCCTTCGATCAGGTGCTGGTCACCCAGGTGTCCGGCATGGAACGAGAGGAAATCGAGCGTGCTGGCTACACCGAATATGAGGTCTACGGGTTTCGCGGACGCTTTGGCCGTTACTGGGTTACCGACGTGGACCGAATTGAACGTCCGGCCACGACCGAAACCCGGGTCTATCTCTTCGTCGAAACCAGCCTGTTTGAAACCGATGAAGGTCGGGTTGTCTGGCGCATGCGGACCGAGACGCGTAACCCACAGCTCACGAATACGGCCGGAGAGTTGACCTCCGCCATCAGCCGCCGCATGGGTTCCGACGGCCTGCTCAATTAGCCTCTTTGCAGGCAGTTGCGGCAGTCTATGCTGATCGCCTTTAACAAACCTTTCGGCGTGGTCTGCCAGTTCTCCGGCGAATCGCCTTCGCTTGCAGATTTTATCGATGTGCCTCGCGTATATCCCGCAGGCCGACTGGACAAAGACTCCGAAGGCCTCCTGCTCCTCACCGACGATGGCGGCCTGCAGGCCCGAATCAGTTCGCCGCGATTCAAGAAACCTAAAACCTATTGGGTATTGGTTGAGCGAGAGCCCTCAAAAGACGCTCTGGAACAGTTGCGGCGTGGGGTTGAGCTAAAGGACGGCAAAACCCGACCGGCGCAGGTCCAGCGTATCGATGAGCCGGCACAGCTGTGGCGGCGCGATCCGCCGGTTCGCCAGCGAAAGACAGTGCAAGACGTTTGGCTCGAGCTGACGCTGACCGAAGGTAAAAACCGTCAGGTCAGGCGCATGACGGCAGCGGTCGGTCACCCCACCCTTCGCCTCATTCGCCGCAGCATCGGACCCTGGAGCATTGGAGGCCTCGCCCCCGGTCAATGGCGAGAAATACCGCCGGCCGGCAATTAGCGAGCCGTGAGGATCATTAGTCCGTTTGACGTAATAGTACGTTTTACGTAATATATCGCAAAACGTAGTAGTTGCGATGAGCCCGAAACCCGACAACCTCGATGCCTTTGGCCGCTTCACAGAACCGGCCGTGATGATTTTGGTCAGCCTGGCAGATCAGCCCAGGCACGGGTATGCCATCACCGATGATATTGAGCAGCTCACCGGCCACCGGCCGGGACCCGGTACCCTTTACGGCGCCATCAGCCGGCTGGAAACCCGGGGTTTCATCCAGCCACAAAGCACGGAAGGCAATCGCTGCACCTACGAGCTGACGGCGGCGGGAAGCGCAGCCCTCAAGGCACGCCTCGACGCCATGGCCCGCGTAACGCGCGTCGGATTGAATCGGCTACAGCCGGCATGAGGTGGACCCTGTGGCTTTACCCGGCGTCCTGGCGCCAGCGCTATGGCGCGGAGCTGGCCGAGCACCTAGCGAGCGAACCCTTCCGCCTGCGAACGCTCGCCGACCTGCTGGCCGGCGCCGCGGACGCGTGGTTCAACCCCCGGAACGTGCCTCGCGCCCCCCAAACCCAAGGAGCATCTATCATGATCAAAGCTGCGCGCTGTGCCAGCAGCGAGTTTTCCCGAGGCGAGAGCCTGCGAAGCGCCGGCTTGATGCTGGGCGTTACGCTGGTGTTGACCACAATCTCGGTGGCGCTGGATAAGACTCTTGGTGACCACTTCGCCATCAAGGCCCTCAGCTATGCTGCGTTCTTCATCGCGCTTCTCGTCTCATCCAACGGGACCTACCTGCGTCCCTACTCGAGCACCGCTCGGTTCACCATCATCACGGTTGGCAGCATCAGCTGGTATCTATTTTTCCTGCTGGTGACCTGGTTCGGAACGCGAATCTAGGCTGGCGATGATGGGTGCGCCAAACAGGGGTCGCAGCCAGGTAACGCGGCGGATCGCCAGCTCATAGAGCGCCCAGCAACCGATAACCGTTCCACCCAGCACGAGTGCAGGCTCAACGACTGGCCCTAGCTCGAAGCGGGCGAGCTCGCCGCCGAGCACTACGGTCAGCGTCTGATGAAGGACGTACCAGGGAAAAACCGCGGCGGTGCCGTAGGCAATCCATCGCCGAGTCTGGTTCAGGTAGCGGTAGGCAAAAGCCATCAGCACGAGTATCCAGGTCCAACGATTGACGTAGACCGACAGGAAGCTGAGCTGTTCAATCGCCCAGGACGGGTTCTCCGGCACCCACCACTCCTGCGTTCGCAGTGCTGCGTAAGCACCCACCGCAATCGCTAGCAGCGTTTTCCGCTGGTTCGCCAGCGCATTCCACCAGGCGGGATCACGGCCGATCAGAAAACCGTAGAAAAACAGCGTGCCGAACATGACGTGCCCGTAGCCGTCAGCTACCAGCGTATGGTTGACCCCAGGGAAGTGGGGAAACACGAGGTTGCCATAAACCATTAGCGGCAACACCGGGATAACCACCAGCCAAACCCCGCGCAGGCGTTGGAACGCTTTGTCCACCCCGCTGCCGCGCAGCAGCCCGCCTAATGCAACGGCCAGCAGCGTGTAGAAAAGCACGTAAGGCAGATACCACAGATGGTTCCACGTCCACTTCAGCGAATTCTCACCGCCCCAGGCCTCGCCTGGAAAATCGTAGAAGTAGAGGTATTTCAGGTAAAAGCTCCAGAAGCCAGGCTCGATGAGGCTTTTGCCGAGCGCCTCGTAGTAGTGCTGCGGCGCCACCACCACCATCATGCCGAACAGCAGCGGGAGCCCCAGCCGCCAGAGACGGCGTCTGGCTAGCGTCCTGCCCGAGTAGCGACCGTACACAAACGAAACCGCCAGCCCAGAGATGACAAACAGCAGCGACATCCGCCACTGGTTCAGAAAGCGCATCGGTTCGGTCAGCCACTCGGCGGTGTAGGCCGACTTGATGTGCCAACCCCAGCCCTCCACGTAAAACATGCCGCAGTGGTAGAGAATCAGCAGCCCAAAAGCGATCACCCGAAGGGCGTCAACGTCATAGCGGCGGGGCAATACCTTATCGTTCATCACAATTCCTGCTGAGTCCTAGTGTGTCGACAATGCTCTTTGCCGGTGTCGTTCGCCTCCGCTAAGTGACTGATTGAGAGCAGCTTGTGATCAATGGTGGGCCAGCGGGGATGAGTGGTGGTGGCGCAATTGTCGCAGCAGGTATGCTTGACCCATGACGCTGCAGGCCTACCTCAAACGCCGCCGCCTGTTTGAGACCACGATGTTCATCACGGTGACCGCCATCGGGTGTATTTCGAACGTGGCTACCGAGATTGTGGACTACGCGCGGAACGATATCGGTCTGGCGGCACCCACTGCGTGGATTCTCGAGGGTACGAGCCATCTGGCGCTCCTGGCAGCCATCCCGCTGGTGCTGTGGTTCGATGCCCGATTTCCGCTCCGGATGGCCACCTGGCGACGCAGCGTGCCCGCCCATCTGGCATTCACCGTTGTGTTCTCCGTTGTGCATGTCGCGTTGATGTATGCCGGCCGCAAAGTGCTTTACCCGCTGATCCTCAAGGGTAGCTACGGCTGGGATAACGTTCTGGCGGAGTTCGGCTACGAGTACCTGAAAGACTTCCGAACTTACTTTTTGATCATCGCGCTGGTGTACCTCTACCGCTTCATCATCCTGCGGCTGCAGGGTGAGGCCGGTTTCCTCGACGCCGACGAGGCCCCGGAGCCTGCAGCGCCACCGGTTGATCGCTTCCTGGTGAAAAAGCTCGGTCGGGAGTTTCTGGTACGCACCGAAGACATCGAATGGATTGAAAGCGCCGGCAACTATGTGAACCTTCACGTTGACCAGCGTATCTACCCGTTACGAGGCACCATGACCCAGATCGCCGAGCGGCTCCAGCCTCAGGGCTTCATTCGCGTCCACCGGCAGGCAATTGTGAATGCCGACCGCATCGCGGAGATGTCGGTCTTCGATTCAGGAGACGGCGAGCTGCTGCTGCGCTCCAGCGCTCGGGTTCCCGTCAGCCGTCGCTTCCGTCAGCAGCTTCGAACAGCCATCGGTGCCGCCCACGCCAACGCCTGATGTCAAAGATTTTTTAGCCTTTACATCTGGCACTCCTCCGTCACACCACTACACTGTAGCTTGATCTAAGGACAGCACGAAAGGACTGACTTGGCTGACGTTTTTATTTCCTACGCTCGCGCTGACCGCCCTCAGGCCGAGCGGCTGGCCAGCGCTCTGGCGGAGCGTGGATTCTCGGTATGGTGGGACCGAGGTCTAACCCCTGGAGCGGACTTCTCTGCGCAAATCGAGCGCGAGCTGACGCAGGCTCGCGCAGTCCTCGTATGCTGGTCGGAACAAGCGCTGCAGTCGCGCTGGGTCAAGGACGAGGCTGACGAAGCGGCACGCGCTGATAAACTCGTGGCGGTCACGCTGGATGGTAGTACCCCACCGTTAGGCTATCGGCAGTACCACGCGCTCGATCTCTCAAGCTGGGGCGGCGACAAGAGCAACGCCCTGTTGAGCGAGTTGGCGGGCGCCCTCGACGTCAGCGAAGCAAGCAAGCCAAACCAAAATGGCGGCTTCGCGAACTCAACCCCACCGGCATCGGCTGCGCCAAAAGGCAGCAGGCTGCCGGTTTTTGCGATCCTTTTGCTGACGCTGGGCGGGCTCGGTTTTTATTTTGGGAAGCAGCAGTCAACGGCGGATCGGGACGTCTCGGCCTCGCGGGTACAGCCTTCAACGTCTGGTCCGGGGCCTAGCCGCGCGCCGTCCACCCGATCGGCTCCACAGCCAGCGTCGATTGCCGTCCTGGCATTTGCGGATCTGTCGGCAGACGCCGATCAGGGCTACTTCGCTGACGGCTTGGCTGAGGAGATCCTCAACGTGCTGGCCCGGGTCGACGGGCTAAAGGTTGCTTCACGCACCTCTGCTTTTGCTTTGCGCGATCGCCCGGAGATGGGGATCAAAACCATGGCCGAGGAGCTAGGCGTCCGGCACGTTATGGAGGGCTCGGTAAGAAAAGCCGGTGACACGGTCCGGATTACCGTCCAGCTAATCGACGCCCTTGAGGATAATCATCTCTACTCAGAAACCTTCGATCGGACCCTTAGCGCCGAAAAGTTGTTTCAGCTGCAGGAAGACATTGCGCGCGAGACGGTAGCGGCGCTCGCGAGGCGAGGTGTGCTGCCCGACTTAGACAAAGAAAGTATTCAGGTAGCCACCGAAACAAACAGCCTAAGCGCTTATGAGGCCTACCTCGAAGCCCACGAGATTTTCCTTACTCGGGACGCACCGGTTTTCGAGAAAATGCTGGCACTGTTCGAGCAGTCGGTCAAAGACGACCCAACGTTTGCCAGAGCCCACGCGGCGCTCAGCAATGCCTATACCATCATGCCGGGCTGGGGTTTTGAGGACCGCCCCTACTATGCGCTTGCGAAGGCATCCGCCGAACGAGCCCTCGAGCTCAATCCTAGCCTTGGGTCACCCTACTCCGTGCTGGCAGTCTATGCCTGCGAGCCTGTCGGGGTGTACTGCGCCGCCCGCGAGGACATGCTCACAAAGGCCGTCACAAATGATCCAGAAAACCCTGCTCTCTACAATTTCCGGGGGCAGTATTTGATGGATGCGGGTTACAACGACGAAGCCAACGCCGATTTTCGACGGTGTCTGGATATCGACCCCACCCGGATTTTATGCCGGTCTTTTCTGATGATTTCTGAGGCCCGGGCAGGCAGGCTGCACCAAAGCCTGCAGACGGGACTGGAACTAGCACCCAACCGGGTAACGTCACTCCACGTTTTTACGGTAGCGGCGACGCTGTTTTCTCGGGGGCGCGCGCAAGACGCCCGGCAGCTTATGGAGCTGATGCCTGCTGACGACTTCGATATGGATCGATTTGCTGACCTCATGTTTAGCGACCCGCCGGCGAAGCAGTCTGACTTCGACATGGCATATCAGTACTTCATGGAAATGGCTATGCGGGATCCTAATAACGCGCGTCGAAGTTCGCCGCCGATCATGCTCTATTTTCTGCGGCAGTGGGATCAGCTCGAAGTGTTTGGCCAGTTTGTCGTTTGGCAAACCTTTCACCAAGACTTCCTGCAATCGTCGGCCCGCTATGCCATGTTCGAAGACATCGGCCTGCCAAACTACTGGCGGGAACGCGGCTTTCCCGACCGGTGCCAGCCGCTGGAAAACGTCGCCCCTGGAGAGCGCGACTACCGCTGCGACTGAACCGCCTGGGCCATGAGGATGGCCAACTTGCGGTTCTTATTGAAACGCTTGCTGCACGCGACTTCGGATTCCTGAACCTCGAAAAGGAAATCGGGACAAGAAGCGTTCGGCCGTCATTGGAACCTCGTTGGACTGCATACGTTCCCGCCAATGCTGTTTGCGAGAACGATCGCCTACGGAGTCAGACGCCACAAAAGCAATGGCGTGCATAAATTGGTGGGCGGCAGGCTCGTTAGCGGCTGACTCGGAAACCGCCAGCGCTCTTTCATACTCTCCCATGATCAGGTATCCCAGAGACGCTGCGCCGTGCATGGCCCACCGCATGGGGTCCAGGGGACTGAGACCGGCGGCCCTCATGCCATCTTGCGCGGCGCGCCTGCCGTCATCCAGCAGCGCCTTCACCAGCGCCCGGGCATAGTATCCCTGCGCAAAACTGGGGCACAGCGCGAGCGCCTGTTCCAGATGCGGGCTGCTGCCAGCAACATCCCCAGAAAACCAGTAGACCCGGCCCACCGTAAAGTGCGCGTACGGGTCCTGTTCGTCCAGCTCGACGCTCCGCTCACCGAATCGCTTTGCTTGATTGAGTGCTGTCTTCTGATCAGACGTATAGCCCATAAACGCGTTCTGAGAGTGAGTAAACGAAAGCGCCGCGTGAGCCCGACAGAAGTCAGGCGCCAGCGCGATACTCCTCGCGAGCAGCTGAGCCGCTTGAGCGTTATCCTCACGAGTGAATCGATGCATCAAATCAAAGGCCCGGTGATAGCAACCCCATGCATCGAGCGACTCAACCATCTGGCGCCGGCGAACACGGCTTTCAAGCCGTGGGATCTGGCTGTCGAGCGCCGTGGTAATCGAACCTGCGGTGCGGTCGATCATCTCCTGCAGACCAGCCGACTCGCCTTCGTAGCGCCCGCCCCACAGAACGCTCGCGGTTTCGGGACACCACAGCTCTGCGTAAATCCGGACTCGCCCTCCCGCCAAGTAGCACTGCCCCGATAGCAGGTAAGCGACGCCCAGCTGGCGCGCGGCCGCCTGGCTATTGTCGACAACCTGCGCGCGAAATGATGTTTCACGTGCGATCACACGAAGCCATCTGAGAGTCGAGAGCGTGTGGATGAGCTCGGCTGCCAGAGCCCGTCCTACAAACGCTAAGGACTTATCGTCTGCCTGGGTTGCAAAGGGTATGACCATCAGAGCCGGTCTCTGCAGCATGGCGGAGTCGTCAGCACACGCTGCGGCGCTCATGACGTACCCCTTTTTGGGCACCGTCGTCAGCACCCGTTTACCGCAGCCCGACAGTGCCCGACGAATATCGCTGATGCTCGATTGATCGAGTCGTCTGAAACGGGCTGGTCGGGCCAAACCGATCGCGCCAGCTGCTCCCGGCCCACAATCGTCCCGGCGTTCTGGATCAGATAGGTCGCAACGGCCAGAGACTTGGGCCTTAGCCGACGGACAGCACCATTGACCACCAGCTGCCCACCGTCGAGCAGAATCTGATACTCGCCGCCCGCACCGCTTCCCGTTTGCGACGGGCCCGCCGGATGCTGGTCAGACACAGGTCGTGATCGCTGCCTCATAGCAAACCTTCTGCCACGGATGCTGTGGCGCCTTTCAGCTTTCTTTCAGGACTAAACGGCCTACCGTCCGTTAGGTTCGAGCTTATCTGAAATCAGCAGCAGCATTGGAGGACGGGATGAACAGACCAAAAAAACGCTCAACACCAATGACGTTGACCGCCAGCCTGCTGTGCTTTTGCGGACTCTCTTTACCATTCGTGTCAGCTTCTGAGACCTGGGAGACGGCCAGTGACCTGAACGACTCAAGAGTATTCCACAGCACCTGTGCCGCCGGGGGGTTGATCATCGCGTTTGGCGGGCAGAATGCCGGCGGAGGAAGTGGCATCGACTCAGTTGAGGCCTACGATCCCAACGAAGACACCTGGACGGCCAGGCAACCCATGCCGAATCCCAGGCTCGGCATGATGGTGGCTGAGGTCAATGGCTTCTGTTACCTGTTCGGGGGTGCGGAGGTCCCCGGCGCTCCCGCCGTTGCACTGACCGAACGCTATGATCCGGTGACCGACACCTGGACAACGCTGAGCAGCATGCCAACCGCCCGCGCGGTTGGCGCGGCGGCGGTTGTCAACGATCTGGTCTACGTAGCCGGCGGAGCCGCCACCGGCAATACGGCCAGCCAGGTCTTCGATGCCCTGGAGATCTATGACCCAGCCAGCGACACCTGGACAAGCGCGCCAGCCATGCCGACCGCGCGAGCATCCCTTGCCGCCAGCGCGATTGGTGAACGCATCTTTTACGTCGGCGGCGGGACGGCGGGCGTGTTGGCCTCTGATACGCCAGCCAACGAGATGTTCGATACACAGACGGGAACCTGGACAATCCTCGCTCCAATGCCCACACGTCGCGGCGAGCTCGCCGCGGCGTCGACTGGCAATACGCTGATCGCCATCGGCGGAGCCGATGGCCAATCATTGGTCGACGCCGTTGAGCGGTTTGACCCCGCTACCGGGGAATGGAGTGGCGCGGAGCCCTTGCCAACCGCACGCTGGGGATTGCGGGCGAGCGTTTTAGCAGGCCGGGTTTTTGTCACCGGCGGATCCTCAGAGTTTGGTTTTGGCCACAACTCGCTGTCCACCAACGAGGTGTTGGCCGGCCAGGGGCCAACCATCAACGCAGGTTTCAATGACGCTTGGTTCAATACGGAAACGCCAGGCCAGGGCTTCTTTATTGTTGTCTACCCCGACATTCCGCTGCTGTTTCTCGCGTGGTTTACCTACGACACAACGGCTCCCGACAATCCCGACGCGGCCACCTTGGGAGACGCCGGCAGTCGATGGCTGACGGCTCAAGGACCCTTCTCAGGAAACGAAGCAACGCTCGATATCTTTGTCAGCCGTGACGGCCGGTTCGACAGCAGTGAACCCGTACCGGTTACCGAGGCTGCGGGCACGATGACCGTGCGTTTCGAATCTTGCGGCTTGGGTTCCGTGAGCTATACCATCCCGGACCTGAACTTGACCGGTGAAATTCCGATCTCTCGTGTCGCCGAGGACAACATCGTGTTGTGTGAGGCACTGCTGGAATAATCAGCGAAAATTTCGCCCGACCGGGGTGGAGTGGCTAGCCCCAAATGCCACACAATAGGCGAGTTCTTTGGATGCCTTAGGCAATCGACCCAGAGGTGCGCCGTGGACTCGCCCCGTGACGTTAAGCACAAACGCGAAAACCCAAAGCCGTCACGCTATCCGCGGTGGCTGTTTCTTGGGCTGGGGTTTACGTTTGTTGGTATCGCGATGGTTGGCGTTGTGCTGCCCGTTCTGCCAACCACCCCGTTCCTGATTCTGGCGGCCGCCTGCTTTGCGCGGTCGTCAGAGCGCTGGCACGCCTGGCTGCTGCGAAACCAGACGTTCGGGCCGCTGATCGTGGCCTGGGAAAGAGATCGATGTATACCGCGCCGCGCCAAGGCCGCAGCGTTTACCGTGATGGCGATCGTAGGGACGAGCTCGATTGTGTTTGCGCTGGACTCCATGGCAGCGCGTCTGGGAACCGCCGCCCTTGTCGCCGTCGGGCTGATCACGGTGTCGATGATCCCCACCTGCTCCATGGAACGGCAGGAGTAACGCCAAGAAAGAGCGATTAAGGCTCGAGGAACAAGGCCATCTCGTCGGTTTTCAGATAGTCGGTGGTTTTGTACAGCAGGTTGCCGAGTGGGTCGGTGATCACAAAAAATGGCAGGCCCACCTTCAGTTCCTGAAACCTTGCGTCGTCCCGGTATTTCGCAAACGTCGGGCTGGTGTCGTACACCTTCAGCAGGACCGCGCCGTCGAGCGCCGCGTTCAGCGCAAGGTCCGAACCGGTCAGCTTCTCAAACTCTTTGCAGTTGGTGCACCAATTGCCAAAGAAGTCGATAAACACGTTTTTTCCCTGCAGCGCTGCCCGTTCGTAGGCCGCACTCTCGTCGAGATGCCAGGTGAGGTGGTGTTTGACCTCAGTCAGTCCACCGTCGGCGGGCGCCGCCGCGAGCTGTCCACCACCTGTTGCCACGATCGTTGGGAGCGGCACCACGCCGCGTAGCAGCATCGCCACGCCAACCACCGTTGCCAAACCCATCATCGCTTTCTTGACCCGTTCGGTCGGGAGCCGCTCAGCGTCCTGCCATTGATAGAGCGCCAGCAAAATCAGCGCACTGCCGGCGATGGTCAGTCCAATCTGCTGCTCGCTGAAGCCGAGAATCTCCAGCCCTTTCTCGAGATAAAGCCAGGCAAACCACACGATCAGGGTGGCGAGGAGCCATTGGACGTACCGCATCCATTTGCCGGAACTCGGCAGCTTCATGCCAAACACACCCAGCAGCAGAAACGGCAGCCCCAAACCCAGGCCAAAAAACAGCATCTTGCTGGATGCGGAGGTGACGGTGCTCAGGGAAACCTCGCCCGCGCTGGCGACCACGCCGAGCAGCACCCCCACCACCACCGGCCCAACGCACGCCGACGACAGAAGTCCAGCGCTTATACCCAGCACCATCGTGCCAAACGCGCCCTGCCCGGCCTTGACGTCCCGCGGCTGAAACAGCGGTATATGCCAGAGCTCAACCACTGACAGCGCGAGGATGAGAAACATCACGCCGATGAGCAGGTTAGTTGCCGCGTAGGTCATCACCTGGTTCAGCATTCCCCCGGTCAGCGCGGCAAGGACGCCGAACCCGACATAGGTAAGCACCAGACCCACGTAGTAAATGACCGGATGCCACCATCCCGGCGCGCCACTGCTGCGGCCCTGGATAATGCTGACTGTCACCGGGTACAGCGGGTAAACGCAGGGCAGCAAGCTTGCAGCTAGGCCGCCGAGAAACAGCAAGCCGAATGCCGTCAAGCTGCTGCCGCTGGCAGCAAGCTGCGATTCAATCCAGCCGTTCAGCGCGCCCACGCCACCCTGCGCCAGCGCGGCGCCTGGCAGCAGGAATGCAGCGGCAACAATCGTGGCGCGCGTGATCACGGTCTTACACGTTCACCTGGGAAAACAGCCAGAGCATCTCGCGACTGATCTGTCGACAACGCTCGTCGTAGGCGGCCGCTTCGCGCTCGGTTCCATCAAACGCTTTCGGATCCTCGTAAGGAATAGCGACACGAAAGGAGGCTCCCTCAACCGTCGGACAATTTTTGTCGGCGTCCGAGCACGTCATGACAGCGCAATAGTCGCTTTGCGGGTTGCTCTCGTGCATGTACTTCTTCGAGAAGGCCGTCATCGGCTCCTTGGCCTGCCCGCTTCGCACCTGATAGATCGGATTCGAAACCTCGGGCCCCTGCTCAATCTGGAAACCTGCGCGCTTTAGCGCAGCCACCGCCCGCGGGTTAAACGCGGTTGCCTCGGTGCCACCCGAAAACGTTTTCACCGCCGGCACGCCGTAATATTCGGCAGCCGTTTGAGCCCAGAGCTGAGACATGTGGCTGCGGCGAGAGTTATGCGTGCAGATGTAGGTCAGGTTGACCGGAAGGTCCGACTTAACCCGGGTTTGGATGTATAGCGCAATCTTCTTGAGCTGCCGCTTTCGGTCAGCGGGGATCTCGTCGACCTGCTCGAGAGACGTGGCGACATAGCTGTCGATAGCCGGGAAGAAGCCGGTATCCGCCGTCGCAACGGTTTGAACCAGGATAAGACCGGCGAGGGCCGCCAGGAAACGTTTCATTCGGATTTCCTCCAGTAAAGGATGGGGATTAGGTTGATGTCAGGTGATTTCAGCTGGCAGCACGGGCGCGGGGTTTGGCACACAGATCTCGCCTTGGGCGGCCAAGGTCTTAAGCCTGCACCTGTCCTGCTCAACCTGCGCTGCGCCGTGGCTTTCCGAGAGGTAGGCCAGCACGTGTTTGGCGGCCGTGCCGTTCGCGGCAACGAGTCGGTAATAGATCCAGGCACCTTCCCGTCGTGTGTCGACCAGCCCAGCCTGGCGAAGCGTCGCCAAATGCCGAGAGATCTTGCCCTGAGGCATGCCAAGCACCGCCACCAGCTCGCACACGCACAGCTCTCGCTCGCGTAGGAGAAACAGCAGGCGCAGGCGCGTGATGTCGGAGCAGGCTTTGAATACGTCGACGTCAGCAAGCATTAGAATTGGCGATTTAGATCATATACGGGAAAACGGATATCCGAATTTGAACAAACGCGAGCGGGAAACGCAAGGCTGCGGGGCAACCTTCAGATCAAGCGATGTTAGGTGAAACAGGTGTCAGGGAGATGCGGGTGGAGCCTCGGCGGCTTCCTCAGCCTCCAACACCCGGAAATCGCGATACAGGACGTCGTAATCGGGGAAGGCTTCGCCCATCAGCGTCTCCTCAAGCTTCTCGCGGAAGTTGATTACCGGGACGCCCGCGTTGCCGGGGGAATAAACAACGTTGGGGGTTGGACCGCGAAACTCGCGGCGATACCAGGCGAACAGACGCTCAGAAACCACGTCATCGCCGTAAGTTTCTGTCAGTGACTCAAACCTCTCGACGGCCTGTGCCTTCTCCTGGGCAGTCATGGCGCCCCAAAGCCGATTTTTGTCTGATACCGCGCTCGGGCGCCCGCGCGAGGCGGCCAGCGTCAGCCAGGCATGAGCCTGGGCCCAGTCTTTTTCAACACCTTTGCCTTCCAAATACATCAGGCCAACCAGCTGCTGTGACCGCTTGTCGCCCCACTTCGCCGCTGCCTGCCACTCCTCTACCGCTGTTTTGATGAATCCTTTCTTGAAGTGGTGCGTTCCCTGAAAGTAGGGATACGTTCCTGGCATCTGTGACCGGATGAACGTCGCTTCGGGATCTCTGCAGTTGCAGCCTGGCATTTCGGCAGCCGGCTGTGCAGGTAAAAACCCCGGAATCATGGTGAGCAGCAGCATCAAGAGTGATTTGTTAGGCATTGCTGGTTCGTAAGGCTTATCTCCCTAAATGATAGCGCGCCTTTTCTGAAATTCAATCGATATTTAGCAGGCCAAAACGCTCGTCACTGACACTGCGCCGGCAGGATCTTCTGGAGCAACAGCCGAATCGCCTCATACCCGGGCAGCACCGGTGAGGCGTCAACTTCGAGCGTATTGCAGTCGAGAAAGCTGAGGCGAACGGTGCCCCATACCTGACGCAACACGTCCTCCGCGCGGAAGTCCGGACCGTAGCTGGCGCCGCTGGTAATGGTCATTTCCAGCTCCACTTGCGATCCGGACAGGGTCCCCGCGCCAATCAGCCAAACCGGTGACCCATTGAGGTAGGTATACCAGGTCGCGACCAACGTTCTGCCGTCCTCCTCGATCGAGATCTGAAATCCCTCGCCGTCGCGCAGCGGATCAAAATACGTGCCGGAAAAATCAAAGCCAAGCTCCGCGTCGATTGGCGGCGAGGATGCCGATAGGATGCTGCAGTCGGCCGGTACCACGCGCGTCATCGACAGGTTTACGGGCACAAAGCCGGCCTCGCTTGGCGTTGCCTGCAGCGACACCCGATTGCAGTCAAGCACCGAGAACTCCACGACTCCCCAGGAGGATCGCACCACATCGGCGGGCAGGAACGCGGTTCCGAACTGTGCGCCTTCGGTGCGAACCATCTCGAGCACCGCGGTACCACCGATAATCGGGCCTGAACCGATCAGCCAGAGCTGCTCGCCGTTCTGATAGGTGTACCAGGTCAGGACCACGGTCTGCCCGTCGGGCAGCAGCACAAACTGAATGCCCTCCCCGTCTCGCGACGGGTCAAAAAACGTAGAAGAACTGGAGGCATCCAGCGACACCGGGGTGCCGCCGCCGCCAACCAGCCGGATTTCGCTGAGGGTCACGCGGCTGGACGCAACCAGATTCACAAACGCCACTGTGAAGCCATCCACACGCGTCGGATCAAAGGTGCCGCCAAAGGCGAGCAGGTCTCCCAGCGGCAGGCGATTAACGCCCACGCGTAAACCGTCGATCACGCCATTTGCCGTGACCCCCGTTTCGGCATCCACCACCGATAGAGCCAGCGATATCTCACCTGTCAGTGATTCAACGACAAACTCCATCGTGCCGAGCGTGCCGCCCTGTGTAATGTCGAAGGGCGTCGTGAAGTCATAGAAAAGGATGCATCCGCCGTCATCGGCCGGCAGGGTGCAGGTCATGCCGTTGTTGATGCTGCCGCTTGAAGCAGCGTCGTCGACGCCGAACAGCCGATTGCCCGTGATGGTCTCTGGCGCCGGCAGAAACCCATCCGCCTCGTCTTCGGTCACCGCCATCATCGGCGTGGTAAACGTATCAACGCTCAGCTGCGCCTGGCCCGGCGCGGCGATCGCCAGCAGCAAAATAGTGAGCAGAATTCTCATAGTCCCTTTCTCCAGAAGTCGTCCATTGCTCGCTCGGCCTGGCGACCAGGCCTTGCTTTAACAACAGCTACGTGGCCGGAGAGAAAAACCCGACATCAGGGAATAGGAATGGGTGCTACAGCCAGACGTCGTTGGGCGCTGTCAGGTCTCCTTCGACAGCGCCGGTATTGACGACACCTCTGGGTTCGATCAGCAGAATCTGGCAACGTTCGGTTGCAACGGGCTTATGCTCAACGCCTTTGGGGACCACAAACATCTCTCCCTGGGCGAGCGAGACCCGTCCGTCTCGAAACTCGATATCCAGCTGGCCACCCAGAACCATAAACACCTCGTCGGTGTCCGGATGACTGTGCCAGACAAACTCTCCTTCCACCTTCGCGACCTTAAACTGGTAATCGTTCATTTCAGCGATGACTTTGGGTGACCAAAGCTCGTCGAATTGGGAAAACTTATCCTGAAAGTTGATGGGTTTCAGATTCATGGATCTTCCGTCTGCCGATGTGTTGCCCTCGTAGTTTGCCCGATCGACAGCGGTCGTCTATGTACAGCCGGGCCTTCGGCTCGCCTTCAATTGCAGCGGCTCAAGACTTCGGCTTTGACATCGCAACCAGGTGCCCGACAAATTGACTGACGTCGACATGAGGGTGCGACAGGCAAACCGCGCCGGTGACCGAACCCCCATCGGGTTCCAGTTTGACCGACAAGGAGATGTCGAGCATCACCAGAGACTGGCTTCCCAGCAGCTCTCTTTGTGCGGCGGCGCGCTCACGCTTCGTGACCGCCAGGTGCCCCGCGGTCAAGCCCTCCCGCACTGCGTCGGGTTCCAGCGTGCAAATCCAGTGCGCGCAGTTCATCGTCAGCGCAAGCAACTGATCCTGCAGCCGAACCAGCTGCCCACGGTCGCTAATCATGTGGAGGATCTTGTGGACTTCAAGAAGGTGGTCTTCGGGCGCCATAACCCAAAGGTAGCGCGCCAGTTTCTCACTACCTGATAACGCTGAGCGAGGGCTAATTCAAGCGCCTGGGTCGCCCGTAAAAACGACAGGAGGCTGAGTCACAGGTATTAGCACCAAAGGAATCGGCATGCCTGATATTCAAGTAATACGGCCCCGAATCACCAAGAATTAAGCACTGGCTGTCCTCGGCAACTACGGCAATGAGGTTACCGCCTTCGACTCGACCCGAGACCTGGCAATCGGGATCGTTGGTCCCAAGCAGACTGAAGTCCCCGGGACATCGGCTCAACGAAACTTGCGCGCCCATTCCACTATTAAAGCCGCGATTCCAGCTCAAACCCCAAATCGAGCCAGGTGCCAGATTTGGATAAAAAGGAATCGCGACGTAGCCAAACCTGGGGACTTTGATCGTAGCCGGCCCTGCGCCCGGCCAAAGCCCCCAGACCTCTCGAAAGTTTCGTTTCGACAGTCCATCCGGAGGGTTAGTTACGAAACCTTTCTCAATATCGAAAAGTGTCGCTCGGCCGGCCGGTTCCGGCCCACAAAACGGGGGAGGCGGAACAAACCCATCAGGGGTGCTAAAAGTCCTGATGTCCACGGTGATCGAATCGAAATCGTTGAGACAGTCAATGAAAAACTCGGACGCCACAAATAACTGAAGCCTAATCTCGCCAGCGGTTGGGTTGTCTTCAAATGCAGAAACAAACCGCTCATCTCCGGCTGCGACACAAAAGGATCGACCCGGCAGAAAATTTTCGACGGTCCAGCTGATGGTTACAGGCTGCTCCTCTGAGACCTCAAGCCGGCTAGCAGACAACGCCGGCCTAGCATCGCGTTCAAACGAATCAGAGAAGATGGCCCCGGGAGGATCAGCGCTCGCAATCGAAAAACCACTTGGCCCCGCCAGCGCTGGTAACACGCTCAGGACACCCATCAGGAGCGTGTGCACTGACGCCAAAACCAGGAACGAGAAATCTAGGGTCTTCTGAGAGATTGCAGCAGGCCGTGCTCAGAGAACAAGTTGGGACCGCTCCTTGGGGCTTGTACTGCCTTACTGATTTCTCCCATAGCCACCCAGGGTTGACGTCTTGTCTTCAGGATCAAGAAAACTTGGAGATTCGAACGACTTGGGCCTGCGCATTTGCTTGAGGGCGATCGTATTTTGCGCCTCATTGCAAAGCTTGGTCTCCACCCACGCGGCAAAGGCCGCCGGTTGTGACGCCGCCATACTTGGCAAGTCCAATACGGCTGGTGGCTGATCGGGAACGCGTGAGGCCTTCACGAACTCCAACGTTGCGGCTTTACCCTCCGGACTTAGCGAATCGAGTAGTGCATCGAATTCAGCAACGTACGCCTCATAGTAGGTGGTTTGGGCTGACTGCAGTTTTTCTGCCACAGCTGCCACCTGCGGAGGATTCGACCTGAGTTCAGCTTTGTGGAGGTCGCACGCCGACTGATTGGCGGCCATTGACGCTTTGGCGACCCGGAACGCCATGTCACCTCTTTGGCGGGCAGTCTCTGACCGAAGGGCCTGCCAATCAGCGTCGCTTAAAGCGATCTCGCCTCTTGCGGCCCCTACGTACATCATGTGATTCACGCCGGCACCCAGCATGACGGTTTCCGCGTTCGGCGCATCAGACAGGGATCCCTGCAGCAACACCAGTTCTTCCGTCGCCGTATCTTGCCCAACGGACAAACTGGGTATAACCAAACAACATGAAATTGCTAGAAGTCTTGCGTTACGCATTGCGATAACCTCGATCAGTTTCTGGTCCTGCTCAAAAAACGCGTGGGCCTATGCCACGTCTTTAGTGTTACACAAACCGTCACTACCAACGAGGCTCATTATCGTCGTTTTTATCGATTTGAAACGCTATGTTTTGACGATGCGCACGAACCGTTGCCCATTGAGTTTTCAATTCATCAAGAACTCTGCGAACATCGCCACATGATTGCTTATTTGACTATTGGCGCCGACGATCTATCCGTCGCCAAGCGCTTTTACTCGGCCTTCCTGCCGGCCATCGGCTATCAGCTGGAAGTGCACGACGAAGGCCTTGCCTACACCCTTCCCGAACAAGTCGATCGTTTTGCCGCGCAGCCGGAACTCTACGTCGTACCGACATTTGACGGCGGGCCGGCTTCCGGGGGAAACGGCACCATGATTGCGTTTCGAGCGCAAAGCCAACAGCAGGTGCGAGATCTGCACGCGTCCGCTCTTGCGGCTGGCGGATCAGACGAAGGGCCGCCGGGATTCCGGGACCGCTATGGCCCGCGCTTTTATGTGGGCTATCTGCGTGATCCTCAGGGAAACAAGATTGCGCTGTTCTCCGACGATCCCGACGAGCCAGGGCGGGATGGGTAGCCTGCGATGACGCTCGTCCTGTTCTAACGAAGCGAGCCGTTTCTTTCGGTCAGCGCGTGAAACACCTCCGCGAGCCGTTTCTCAACGGTTGGGGCTCTTTTGGCGCCCGCCACATGAAAGGCCAGCGCCCGCTGTTTACCGGGTGTTAACGCTTCCCACAGCCGAGAGGCTTCGGCGTTTTCATCAAGCACTTTGACCAACGCTTCAGGAACGTCAACATGATCCTGATCGGCGATTCGAAATCGGACGTTTACGGGGTCTCCAAGCTGAAGACCGGCATCTTTTAGCAACGTCGGCGACACGATGAGATAGCGACGCCCGTCACCTGTCGGCATAAAAGCGCTAGCGATCGGTATTTCGGCGATTTCCCCGTCCACTCGCAAGCGTGGAAACTCATCAAAAGGGAGTTCTGACTCCAGCTCAGGTGGCATGAACACCACCCGGTACCAGACCTTCCTGGCTTTGCCGACGCCAAACTTTGCGATTTCTGATTGAAACTCGTGAGTGAAGTAACTATCCACGTTTAGAAACCACAGTCAGTCATCTGCTGCCATTTACCCGCCAGAGGGTTGCTCGGTTCTCCGCTCCTCAATCAGCGTGCGCCGCAGCAGCTTGCCGTCTTTCATGTATTGCGTTGCGCGCAGGCGCTCGTCTAAATCGTTGGGGTTTCGACTGATGATTTCTGACACGGAGATGCCCGATCCGTCCTTGAAGTTCATGGTAAAAGCGTAGGTCAGGCCACTGTCGTCAAGGTCCAAGTCTTTTGACCAACCTTCCAGCCGGTCATTGAAAAAGTGGAGGCGGTCAACGTTCCATTTGCCATAGCTTTCAATCACCTGCTCATTGCTCTCACCGGAACGATAGATGTTGAGCTGGTGAAAGTCGTATTCGTGGCCGTCAGGAAGAAAGGTCGCGACAATCTTGGTGGGGAACGTTTCCAGGACCTTCCCCTCCGGATCAACCCGGGTGAACGTACCCTCCCAAGTTCCTTCCATTCCGCCGCCCGCCGGCATTCTTCTCATCAGCTGTTCTTTTGAGATGCGATCGCCGTTGGCCATCTGTGGCTCGTCCGACAAGCGATCAAATCTCAGCCAGGAAAACCCGTCGATCTCTCCGCGGATCGATCCGTCGGAGATCATCATTGATCGGTCTCGATACAGGAGCCGATGCCGGGTCAGGATCATGTCGAACTCAGCGTAGACCGGCCCGCTGACAGGATGTTCGTATTTGCACGCCTGCGGGCGCATTCCGCCCTTGAACCGTTTGAGGTCAGCCTCCCACTGGAAGTAAAGATCGCAGCCGGAGGCTAAAGTGAAGTCTTTTGCCTTAAGCGCGGCCGCCGCTGAAGCGTCCATCAAAGGACGGTCGTAGGTTAGCTCCGCGGCGAAGAAGTGCTGAATGACGTGCACCTCCTGGGATTCCTCCAGCCACTCAAAGGTCATAATTCGCTGGCGGTGAGCCAGCGTCGGCTCGTCAGCTTTGATTTCTTGCAGAAACAAAACCGCATCGCCGAGCTCCGAGCCCTTCAGCCGATGGACTCTCATGTCCCGACTCAGGCGCACCAGCTCCGGAAACTCCGGCACCAGGCGATCTTGATGCAGCAAGACCTGCCGTTCGTTGGAGAACGAGCCGACCCAGTAGCCGATGAACCTTTCTAGCGTTTGCTCAGCAGAGTTGTTGACCTCAGTACGCTGTGCATCCGCTCGCATATGAAAAGACACTCCGACCGCAAGCGCCAACACTAACCAGCCCGTTGATATTGCTCGATTTGTCATATTTCTCCTGCTCTTCCAGCCTAGGAGCTGGATCGATCTGCCTACCTGGCAACCGTTGAGCTTCATCGTACGCTGCCCCTATCGCTTATGAAACCGCCAGGTTCACTATGAAAATAGTGAAACAGGATATCGATAAGCGAATATGACTCTACCAGTCTTTCGTCAAGCTCCGGCAACCGCGAGCGCACCCGCAATTGCCAGCAGGGCCCACCCAAAATGCCGTCCTCGGGTGGCCCACAGATTCCCCAGACTGCCGATCACGTAGATAAATGCCACCGCGTACGCCACCAGCAAGCGGTCAGCATCTAAGAATCCTGACGGGGTTAACAGCAGCAGCACTCCGGCAGCAAACCAATAGACGGCGCTGATCAGCATGACTGCCTGTAGCACTCGCTTTCCTCGCTGCGTTGGTGCTTTTGCGGGGCCCACAACTTTCTCTAAACCAAGATACCCGTGCACGATCGATATGAGGACTCCGAGCGTGCCCGCGCCGTAAAGCAACATGTCGTTCATTACATTTTCTCCAAACACTTGTGTATGGTTATGGAATATTCAGCCGACAAAGTCAAGACACTTGTGTATGGAATACCGATGGCACGGTTAACCGAACGAAACTGGCTCGATCATGGGCTCAAGACTCTCGCCAAGTCAGGATACGCGTCGCTGAAGGCTGCCACGATGGCCGAGAGCCTCGGCGTATCCCGCGGCAGCTTCTACTGGCATTTCAAAGATATTAGGGACTTTCAAAGGCGGCTACTGGAGCACTGGCAGCGTCAGACGACGGACGCCACAATCCATGACATGGAATCCAACGAACCGGAGGACTCGCGACTACTGGCGTTGATGACTCGCGCGTACGCCATGAAACCCAACCTCGAAAAGGCAGTTCGCGCATGGGCCGAATACGACAGGCTCGCTCAAACGCAACTAGCAAAAGTCGACGGTATGCGATTGAGCTATATTCGCCGGCTGCTGGTGACAGCCGGTCTTGACCAGGTGACGGCCGATCATCGCGCTCGTTTTCTTTACGCGGCTAGCCTTGGCGCCAGCGCTATTGCGCCAGCGGTCTCGCCGCCATTTACTCCGGAGAACCTGAGGGACCTGGCCGAAATGCTCACCCATTTACTTTGACATCAAGATATCTTTCGCCGAATGTAGCCCACTGGGTTCAAATTTTGCTGAGAGAACAATTGTTGTGAAAAAGTGGATCAAGCGAATAGCTATCACTTTCATGGGGCTGTTTAGCCTGCTGACTATTATCGGCATCGGTTTGTGGATGGTCGCCAGGCCTGAGTCGCCAGAGGTGCCACCAATCGGGGAAATCACGTTCGATCTCGATGATGGATCCACGCTGAATGGCGAATTCGCAACGCTTGAAGTTCCTGAGAATCGAAATAGGCCTGACAGTCGTTCAATTTCGATCGCTTATCTGAGGATAAAGGGCGATGTGGACAGCTCCGCCCCTCCCATGTTTCTGCTCGCGGGAGGCCCCGGCGGCTCATATATGGAAAACATGAACGGCGGCGGCATCACGGCAGCCATATCCGTGGCCTACATCAACACCATGCGCAAGTTTGGCGACGTGATCATCCCGGACCTCCGGGGTGTACATTACTCGCAGCCGAATTACCTGTGTGACGGAAGTGTCGGTTCATGGCCCGCAGTCCGGTCGGAAGAAGCGCTCAGAAACGTTTTGACGACAAGCGCCCGAGCATGCCGTGAAAATCTGGTAGCCGACGGATTTGACCTCGAAGGCTACACCGTTTTGCAGGCGGCACAGGATATCGTGGATCTTGCAACGCACCTCGGCTATGAAGACTTTCGCGTGATGGGCGGGAGTTTCGGCTCGCACCTGGCCATGACGTTGATGAAGTACCACCCCGACCGGATCGATCGGGCGATTGTCTACGGGGTTGAAGGGTATGACCACACTTACGACAATCCTGCGGCGGTGCGTGAAACCGTGACGAAGATAAGCGAGATGTCGGCCGGCGTTTGGAAAGCAGCGGGCCGAGAGGGCGATCCCTTGCTGGCCTTAGACACCGAAGTGGCTGCCAGCCTTGAGGGTGACGATAACCCGTCCCAGCTTTTGCCATTCGAACTGGCGTTGTTCGGCATGAACGGCCAAGGATTCAGCCTGTATAAGCGCGCCACCATGACGAGCTGGCCAAACTACGTTGCCAAGCTGATCGATGGGGGGCTGACGGGACAAGCGTTCTTCTTCAGGAACGCCGGCGGGTTGTTGCTTGCACCGCGCGGTTGGTCTGGTTCAGCGGTTGGATTATTCGACTGTGCATCAGGATTATCCAAGGCCCGCCGCGAGACGATGACCCAGGCAGATTCGCCCCTATTCAACCGGATGAGTTTCACCTATTACGATGCGATCTGCGCCGGCTGGAATGTTCCGGAATTGCCAGACAGTTTTCGTGAAGCCTCGCCTGTTACGGTGCCAACACTATTTGTGCAGGGCGACATGGATTTCGCGACGCCCTTTTCCAACGCCACGGAGACCATAATCAATTTTCCTGAGAGTCATTTAGTCGTGGTTGGCAACGGCTCACACTCAGCGTTTTTTGAGGCGCTGACGGAAACCGAAGAAATGCCACGAGTTGTGACAGACTGGCTGAATGGAAAAGCGCCCGCTACTAACCGTATTAATCTACCCGCCGTTGTCTTCGATTCGGTTGTGGCAAAGGATTAATCATGTCCGCAGCTGACATTGTCTCGTTTGCCTCGATCGAAGCCGCAGCCAAACGTCTAAACGGCTTCGCCGTTAGAACACCCTTGCTGACGAACGAGGCGTTGAATGTACAGACCGGACGACAGGTCTTCCTAAAGCCCGAAACGCTGCAGGTCGCAGGCAGCTTTAAGTTCCGGGGCGCATTCAACCGAATCAGCCAGCTTTCGGCAGACGAGCGCAAGGCTGGCGTGATCGCTTGGTCGTCCGGCAATCACGCCCAGGGCGTTGCCGCGGCGGCTAAGCTTGCGGGCACCCACGCCACCATCGTAATGCCTGAAGACGCGCCCGAAATTAAGGTCTCGAAGACCCGTCAATATGGCGCCGAAATCGTTTTCTATGATCGCTACAGCGAGAGTCGAGAAGAGATTGCCTACGCACTGGCTGACGAGCGCGGCGGAACGATCGTCCCCTCCTTCGATGATCGGCACATCATTGCAGGGCAGGGAACGACCGGGCTGGAGATCGGCCAGGACGTAAAAGCGCGCGGCACAGCGCTCGACGCGTTGCTCGTTTGTTGTGGTGGAGGCGGTCTCATCGCCGGGTGCGCCACCGCGATTAAGGCGTTTAGCCCGGACACCCAGGTTTTCGCGGTCGAGCCGGAAAACTACGACGAATATGCCCGATCGCTCAAAACCGGCCGGCGGGAACGAGCGGATACTTCCGTAAAGTCGATCTGCGACGCGCTCCTTTCACCCCAGCCTGGAGAGCTGACGTTCAGGGTCAATAAAGAGCTGCTTGCAGGTGGTCTGGTGGTCTCGGAAACCGAAGTGAAGCAAGCGATGGCCTTTGCCTTTCGGGAGCTGAAGCTGGTTGTTGAGCCGGGCGGCGCCGTGGCGCTCGCCGCGTTATTGTCCGGCAAATTGCCCGAAACCCATCGCACGGTTGGTATCGTTCTCAGCGGGGGCAACGTCGACCCTACCCTGTTTGCCCGCATTCTCTCGGAAGTCGACTGAACGCATCACAGCGTTACGACCGGATCGGAATCCACCAGCGGATGCGCATTTCCCCGAGCGGCCGAAACGGCACCGGAAAGTAGGACGCGATATCCGGTTTCTTCGAATCGCGCTCGTAGCCGGTGTCTGCAAACCACGACGAGTAGATGTATCGGTTGGTCTTCATCGATGTTTTGTAAGTGCAGTGAAACTCAGCGTAGTTGGCGGAGGGCACGCGGTAAATCTCATAGCTATCGTGGGACGACATCGCAGTCTCAATGCCGAGTACATCGATGAACGCATCACTGCCTTTCTCCTCCTGGGGAAAATAGGCGGTCAGCATCGGCGCATGCGTTTTGGCGCCTGGCTGGCTCGCGTTATCGTCAATCAGCTTGGTGTAGTCATCAGACTTCACGTAGGTCTTCCAATACTCCGGGCCATCTTTGACAAACTCATCAAACGAAAAGGTTTTGCTTTTTCCGAGGATGTTGAAGGAAGGTACATCGACGATTGAATAATCCATGGTGTCTCCTAGATCTTTGCCGGCCGGAAAAGTCTTCCTGCCAAATGCTCTTAGATGAACGGTACCGGCTCGCGCGGCGCTGGGGTTTACCCCGTGAACCCGGCGAAATGCCCGGCTGAATGCGTTTGGCGAATCAAAGCCGTACTTGCCACCGATGTCGCTGATCCGCTGAGTGGTGCCGATCACCTCCGCAGCAGCGAGCGTAAGCCTGCGCATTCGTATGTAGTGCGCGCACGAGATCTTGAAGGTGGCAACAAAAACGCGATGAAAGTGATACCTCGAACAGCAGGCCACCCTCGCGACGTCGTCAGTGCTGATCTGACTTTGCAGATTCTGCTCAATGAAGTTGAGGGCCGCGTTAAAGCGCTTTGGCCAGTTCATGGGTCGGTTTCTCGTGGCGAGGGCAGACAATAGCCGTTGCCACAGATCGCCGTCTCACCTTTTCTTGCGGAATCGAACGAGGCTACGCCAATCTGTCTGAGCAATGGCCGTTCGATTTGTCGCGGCCAGAATCCGGAGGTTGTAGCGGCGGCTTGCCGCTCAGCAGGTCATCAGGGTGCGCTCATGGCCCCCACGCGATGAAATACAAACGCCGACTGGCTCGTCGGGTCACGCTGCCGGCAAGTGAACGACTCATAGCGGTTTTCGAAGGTACACAGCCAGTCCCAGATCGACAGATAGTAGACGCCATCCTCTGTCTTCCTGAAGGCAACCCGGCTTTCGTTCTGGACATATACGATGCCGCGCTCGGTCCGCTCAAGTCGGATGTCCCAGCTGAATCTCTCGGGTTCGTATGCACCAGCGATTGCGTTGAGCTCATCCTCTGCGACCTCCTTTTCCGCCAGCAATCTCACCGGGAGCTGTTTGACCGGATTGCCTCGAAAAAGCTCGGTGATGTCCCTGTTGAACGTACCTGGCCACGCCGAATTCGAGGACAGCGTGACAACGGTCAAGTCTTCGTTAACGTCGTAGTAGACCTGCGCCAGCGCGCCAGGGGATCGGCCGGTGATGCGGATATCGCCATCCTCAGGCATGGCAAACAGTGCGCTATGGATCTCATCAGACATTTCCGTACCCCTCAGGGTCGTGCGGAAGAACCGGAACAGGTCTTCGGCGTTCGCGTACAAAGATCCCCCGCCGACCCGATTGGCGGTGAGATAAGGCGTGGCCTCGACCCGGCTGCCGACGGTAGCGCCCGGCGCATAGCGATGGGCCATGGACGTCACGGTTTCATAGGCGGTCTCATGCCCTACGGACGGTAAACCTCGTTCGGCAATTTCCTGTTGAATGTAGTCGGCATAGGACCTGCCGGATGCCGCTTCGATCACCGCAGCAGCGATTGCATAGCCGCCGTTGGAATAGCGGCTCTGGCTGCCCGGTTCAAAGTCCAGCGGCTCGGCCGCGAGACCGCTGACGATCTCTTCGAGCGCCAAGGGTTCCTGCATATCCATCCACGCCAGCCGGTTGGTGTGCGGGATTCCCGCGGTGTGATCCAGCAGCTGGAGAACGGTGATCTCTTTGCCCCGCGGGAAGTCGGGCAGAAACTGTGATATTCGTGAATTGAGCGCCAACGTTTCCTCCGCGACCAGCCGTGCGATGGCCGCCTGAGTAAACTGCTTGGATAGCGACGCGATTCGAAACCGTGCGTCCACAGCCATTGGCAGCCTATGACGATAATCGGCAAAGCCGAAAGCCTCATGGAATACGATGTTCTCGCCACGCGCGAGCAGCACCACGCCGTCGAAAGCCCCGAAGTCCACGTATTCCCGGACATAGGTTCGAACGGCTTCAGCGTACGTTTCGTCCGTTTCCGGCTTTTCCTGTTGCGTTCGATCGGGCAGCGCGCAGGACGCAGCGCCGCAGATCAGCAAACCGGTCACCATTTTGCGCAGCATCGCCTCTTCCTTAGGTCATCGTCAGGCACCACGTAAGACGCACCTTTCGAAAAAGCGTTACAGGATTGGGCGAACGCCACAGAACCGTCGGGAACCACCGCTTACCGCGATTACCACCCTCGGCTATCGTGCTATGAAGCAGCCTTATAGGAGCAGTTGGCGTTTCTATTGGACAGGCGATACAAAACAACCCATCGTCCGTGTCCTCGCTTCTGTATTCGAACACCAAGGAACCCTCAATGACGGCCTCCCATGCCAGCAGCATCGACAGCACCCACTTTGGTCAGCTCTTTATCGACGGTGTCTGGGTTAACCCCAGCACCGACCGCTTGATCGAGGTGGTGTCCCCAATGACCGAGGCGGTTGTCTTTCGGGTGGCAGAGGCGGTGGAAGCGGACGTTGACCTGGCAGTTGCCGCGGCACGGGCGGCTTTCGACAAGGGCCCGTGGCCAGGCATGACGCCTCAGCAGCGTGGCGATGTGTTGGCGGAATTTGCCAGGCAGCTCCGTACCCGCAAAACCGATTTTTCGACGGCCTGGATGGAATCTGCCGGCGTCATCAAGGGCATGGCGGCCAGTTACCCTGAATACTCGATCAGTAACGTTGACCGCGCGGTCGCCCAGGCCGCCACTTTCGAATTTGTCGAGAAGCACGAATCGGCTAACGGCGCGGCCCTGCTGGTGCGCGAGCCGGTAGGTACGGTGGCGGCGGTGGCCCCATGGAATGCCCCACTGGCCACCATGCTCACCAAAATTGCTCCGGCCCTGCTGGCAGGGTGCACGGTGGTCATGAAACCGGCGCCGCAAACGCCCATTGAAACCTACATCCTCGCCGAATGCGCAGAGGCAGCCGGCTTCCCGCCCGGCGTACTGAATCTGGTTACCGCTGAACGCGCAGCCTCCGATCACCTAATTCGCCATCCGGACATCGACAAGGTGAGCTTTACCGGCAGCCTGTCCACGGGCCGCCATATTGCATCGGTTTGTGGCGACCGCATCGGCCGCGTGACGTTGGAGCTGGGCGGGAAGTCTGCCGCCATCGTGCTTGACGATTACCCGCTGGATGAGGCGGCGGCCAGCCTTGTGTCAGGTCTGTGTGTCCTCAGCGGACAAAACTGTGCGGCCCTTACCCGGGTGATCGTTTCTCGAAAACGCCACGATGAGCTCGTTGAGCTTCTGGCCAAAGAGATGCAAACCGTAACCATAGGCGACCCCTATGATCCCGAGACGAAGCTTGGGGCAATCACCATGAAAGCCCAACTTGAGCGCATCGAAGGATTTGTCGCCAAAGGCGTTGCGGATGGCGCTACGCTGGTGACTGGCGGCAAAAGGCCGTCCCACCTGTTGACCGGCCTCTACTTCGAGCCCACCCTGTTCGCCAACGTCGACAACACCATGACTATCGCTCAGGAAGAAATCTTCGGCCCGGTGCTGTGCGTTATCCCGTTTGACGACGAAGACGATGCTATCCGGATCGCCAACGACTCCTTGTTTGGCTTAGCCGGTGCGGTGTATACCAACGACAGCGACGCGGCCTACCGCATTGCCCGCCGGCTGCGCACCGGCACGGTGGGCCAAAGTGCGCCGTCAGCAAGCTTTGCCGTGGCGTTTGGCGGATTTAAGCAGTCTGGCCTGGGGCGGGAGGGCGGCACCGAAGGCCTGCACGCGTACCTCGAGCCGAAGACGGTCCTGCTGAAAAACCATCCTGCTGAAATTTAGTGCCGCGGATCGTCCCCTTTTCCTCATAGCCCAGTTACCATCTCGTGTTGCAATCGCTAGGCTGAACGCTATGACCGCAGGATTAGCGCCCGACCCAACTCCGGATCAGGCCGCGCCCACATCGCTAGCCGAGCGCATCAATAGCCTTGACGTGCTGCGTGGCTTTGCGGTGCTGATGATATTCGTCGTCAACATCAAAATGATGGCGAACGGCTACAACCATTACGGTGACCGAGCCCTGTGGGGCTCCGAAAGCGGTCGTTTGATCGGCTACCTTCACAACCTCCTGGTGCACAGTAAATTCGTGACGATCTTCACCGCGATGTTCGGCGCGGGCCTGGCCCTCCTGCTCGCGCGGGAGAATCCGGTTTCGCTACCGATCGTCCTGAAGCGCCTTTTCTGGCTGGCGGTTTTCGGCGCGATCCACCTCATATTCATTCGCGAAGGCGACATACTCATGCAGTATGCGCTGGTGGGATTCCTGGCGATCTTCTTTGTGAACCTAAAGGCCGGCGCCCTGCTCGCCCTAGGGATTGCGCTCCAGGTGGCCCTCTTCATCGCAGCGATCGTGTTCCCAGTGCAATATGACAACCTTCCGCTACTTTGGCAGGAAGGCCCGGATATGCACCTTGAGGTTCAGCAAATCATGCTTGGATCGCTGGCCGAGCAGATCTCAGCGCGCATCGATACTTTACGTTTCTACATGTTCGATCTGTTTGTCCTCGGCAGGGACTGGCTCGACAAACTGTCGGTGATGCTCATGGGGATGGGGCTGCTAAAGACCGGGTTTCTGACGGGTAAGTTTGCGCCGAAGACCTATTGGAAGCTGACGGCAGCCGGAGCCATCTGCGCGCTGGGCCTGGTGGCGGCCCGTCTGCTGGGCGTGGGCGACTCACCGTTCGAGGGGCACGTCATTGGAGCTCTCTGGGTCCTGCACCGATTCGGTGGGGCGCTGTTTTGGTCCGCGCTGGCTGTTGGTCTCGTCGCGGTTGGTTGGAAGGCCAAGGCTTTGGCGGCTGTCGGCCGGACGGCCTTCACCGTCTACATTCTTCAGTCGGTGATCGGACTACTGCTGTTCTCCAGCCTGGGGTTCGGCCTCTTCGGCCAGCTTTCGCTTGGCATGCTGACGATCATCACCGCGCTGGCATTTGCCTTCTTTCTGATCGCCGCCCCGCTCTGGCTCTCCAGGTTTCGGTTCGGCCCGTTGGAGTGGCTATGGCGTTCATTGACCTACGGTGAGATTCAGAAGATGTCACGTAGCTCGACATCGTGATGGTGTGATTAATCCCTTTGCCGCTCCTGCTCAGCCGCTGAGCTGATCATTTTTCACTGTCGTTGCTCCTAACGCCGCCAACTGCTTCCAGGCGGTGTCAGAAAACGCCAGTAGCAGTATCAACAAAGCACGACAGATTTTCTGCTTTGAACAATGGCTGGGAAGGGCACGCGGTGGCATATTTGCCCCGAGCGACCACCCCAGCCAACTAAGCCTCTCCCAGAATTTTCCAACTGCTGGGGTAGCCGCCTTTTTTGTTTGGTCAGCATCGACGCCCCTGAAGTCCACTACCGGTGGGACCAATGAGCGGGGCCACCCTTCTTACAACGCTGGCGTTTCCGAAATCGCCTGCAACTTCGGTTCGCCTGCGCCAAAGTAAGTGACGCTCCTAGTCAGCAAAGAAAGGGCTACCACCCTTTTTACGCATTGCATTGATATGCCTGTTATTCATTCACACTGAGGTCAAGCTCAACATAGGGCTAAACGAAGCTATCAGTCACCTATTGGGATTTCCGTGCACCTGTTTCGACCCAAGATATAGTCGCGCAAGCACCCAAGCATTGGGACCGCACCT
The DNA here is from genome assembly GCA_039033415.1 of Pseudomonadota bacterium. NCBI lineage: Bacteria > Pseudomonadati > Pseudomonadota > Pseudomonadota bacterium. The sequence continues at coordinate 180,353 of JBCCCR010000013.1, forward strand.
AATACTTACCCACGGGTGACTGTGCGGCTCAAGGAATCCTAGCTGTCGACCGCATTTGCCAACAGGCCGCTCCTTCATGTCATGTCTTTGCACAGGGGGTGCCTATTGATGCGCCTTCCCTCACTGTGATTTATCCAATAGCTTAATTTGGTGCCTTACAAAGGCTGAATCCATTAGACGGTAGGTCTCACTCGGAGCATGCCATTTGGCAATAGAAATGGCCCGATTGCACCAGATCAGAGGTGATTTCATGACCCGTAACAGGCTCATTGTAACGACGACGTTGTTGATTCTGGCAAGTCTCTACCTACCAAAGAACTCCACAGCTCAAGGCCCACCCCGGGGCGGCCCACCACCGAGACCGCCCGCCACAGCCCATCCTCCGGCTGGCGGAACGGAGGGTTTTCGCGCGCTGCCCCCCGGGCACCACCGAATCGCTCATCAGGGAATCAACTACTTTTTCCATGAAGGCCGATTTTTCGTGCAGGCTGACGGTTCTTTTCGCGACGCGGTTCCGCCACTCGGATTGGCGGTTCCGTCACTTCCGGGGAGCGCGAGGCAAGTGAATATTCGGGGCAAGAGGTTTTTTGAGCTCGGTAACGTTCGCTATGAAAAAAGTGGCAGAGGATATCGCGTGGTTGCGATCTTGTAAGAAGTGCGTAGCCTGGACAAGCCGGCATCTCGAGCTGAGCTTTCTCGATAATTTTCAGATGGAGTGAAATATGCTAGCAAGAACGGCTGTAACGCTGTCGTACCTTTTTCTGTTGATGAGTATCACGGCGTGTTCCGACGAGCAAAATGTAGAAGCGACCGCGACAAAAACCGTTGAAGCAGCCGCACCGAGCAGCAAGTCAACTCAAACGGCTATCCCTAGCTCACCAACCGTACTGGAGTTTGCCGATGCTGAGACGCTGTTTGTGGCCGACTCCGCACGAGGCAGCATAGTTGCCTATAAGCTTCCCGAATCCAGCCAGAGCGCAGCCCAACCTGCAGCGTGGAACCTCTTGGATCTGGATGCCCTATTGATCGACGAACTTGGCGCAGCGCCTAGAGGGATCAAATATCACGACTTGGCGGTTCACCCAAAGACCCAGGAGGCTTATATCTCTTTGTCTGCCAGCGTCGGTGGGAAAGCGCAATCGATGGTGGTAGCAGTATCACGTGAGGGAGCGGCAATGCAGCTGGACCTCGAATCGCTGCCTAGCCAGCAATTCGTTCTGGAGAATCCGGCAGACGATGGTGTTTCATTCTGGCGCGATATTCCGGCAGCCTCATTCACCGTAACCGATCTCGACTACAGGGACGGCGAACTCTATGTGTCCGGACTATCGACCGGCGAGTTTGCGTC